>JBIIJF010000096.1:0-3866 GCA_044234015.1 Candidatus Babeliales bacterium | reverse complement strand
CCGAGTATTGACATAATGGCAATGACCCTAAATCGTTTCCTAAGTCTTTTGCTAATTCATTTTCAACATTAAAATTCTCTAAATTGGTCAAATTGGTCAAAGCTTCACATTCTTCGCGGCCAGCACGCATTAGTTCTGCCTTAGCTATCTTTACTTCTGGCGAGCTTTCTCCATAATTTATTAATGCCGTTGTATAACTACGTTCAGCTTGCGTATAATTGGCTTTAGAATTTTTTAATTCAACTTCCCAAAAATCCGTTTCTTGTCTCTTTGCATTGATAAATTTTTTAGCAGCGTCTAAATCCTTAGCCATGACATCTAGATCAATCACCACAACACCATCATCATCATCATAAGAAGAATCTTGAGCATTTTGATAAGCGCAAGGATGATCATCGGGTCCAAAATACGCTGGGCCTTCACCTGCACCTGCACAGGTACCTGCACCACCTGATACACCTGCATAATCATTCGCTTGGCTTTCTATACCATAATATTCGCCCTCAATCCTCATGTAACAAGAACACCCATGAACAGGCCGCGCACACAAATGACACAGGGAAGGGTTTGTTGTGCCATCTCCAAAATGATTGGCTCCAGCAACAGAACCACAAAGCGCGACAAGCGCAAATAACATAATTCTTTTCACAATAACCCCCAGTTTGAATAAACAAAATTCCCTGTATTTTCCTACTTGTTAAATAATACAGCAAAATAAGGCGGGATGCAATGACTGTTTTCAGATAGAAATTTTGTGCATTTGATATAAAAAATGACTGCGATGGACACTGAATGCCATTTCATGGTGGAAATCGTAAAAAAAACCGCCATGCAGAGAACCTACATGGCGGAAAAAGGAGAAAGGAGAGTAGTAATGAAGTCTTTTAGTTCAATTTTTAAGTGTTATTAGATTACTCGATCTAACATGAATTGCAAGTGAAAAAATTAAATTTCGCTTTTAATTACACATAATTATTAATAATTTCAGCCAGAAAATACACTTTGGCGTTGTCGTAAAATGCATTTCATGGGGAAGACAATATAAATCGACCAGTATAAATTGCAAGAAATATTGCAAAAACCGCTCTTTTTACAATTTAATGTGACACAAATCCGCAAAATGTGCTGATTTTAAAAAAGCAGCAGGGTTAATTGGGCTACTCAAAAAGAGTTGGTACTGCAAATTATTGAGAGCGTTGATACTACGTTCAACGTGAACATGGTCAAAATCCGTCATAAAATCATCCAGTAACAAGACCCCTGGCTCTCCTTGTGCAGACAGTTGCTGGAGCTGTGCAATCTTGATCAATAGAACTAATAATTTTTGTTGCCCACGAGAGGCAAAAACACGAGCCTTCTTTTGCTGAAAGATAATCTGTACATCGTCTAAATTTGCACCGAACAGCGACCTTCGCCAATCACACTCTTGTGCATACTGTTTGAGCAGGTATCGTTGCCAAAAGTCTTCAAATACAGGCTCATCGTACATATTTTTAGCCGTATAGTTAAAACTAACGGTCAGATCGTGTGGGGCAACACCAACAAAATGTTGCTGCAAAAGGGCATTTACTGCCTGCTCAAGCTCTGCCAAATAGGTTATACGTAGCTGTTGAATGGTTCTGGTAGAATTCCACAACTGCTCGGTCCATACACGCCATTCATCAGAAATATATGTACTCGACAAGCCACGAATCAGCAATGCATTACGCTGCTCAAGAATCTGACGGTACTGCTTGAGCACCACCAGGACACTAGGATCTTTGAGCGCCATTGCATAATTTAAAAAATCACGCCTGAGCTCAGGGGCTCCAGAAATCAGTTCAATATCATCCGCAGCAAGCGTAACAATCCTGAACTGTGAAATAAGTTCTTTATAAGATTGTACCGGCTGTTGGTTGAATTTTACTAGCTTGCCATCCGCGGCCGAATACCCAACTTGAATGTTATCTGTCAGTGGGCTTGTAGCACTCTGAAAGCCAACATCAATAAAAAAGAAATCACTGCCAAGCCGCATGAGATCGCGATGAGCATGTGTCCGAAAAGAGCGCAAGTAACAGGCGTAATGAATAGCCTCAAGCAAACTGCTTTTCCCAGATCCGTTCCGTCCTTCTACCACCACCACACGGCTATTGGTATCAAACGCCTGGTCCTGAAAACAGCGAAACTGCCTGAGGCTAATGGTCTGAATTAACACGGCCGCAGCACACTAACCTTGTGTCTGATTCAACGAGACAGGCATTACCAAGTAGGTCATATGCATTTCGTTTGCTTCAGATTCAAAAATGATCGGCTTAGCACTATTTTTAATGAAGAAATTTACCTGTTCATCAGGAAAAACTTGTAGTCCATTGAGTAGGTAGGGTGAATAAAAACGGCTCTCCACATGAGCACCGTTGTAGGTATCCATAGGCAAAGCCTCTTCAAGGGCACCAACCTCTTTGTTTTGCATGCTCACACGTACGGTACCTGGATCAAAGGAGAACTGGGTAGAAACAAACTGACCCGCCAAAAGACAGCCGGTACGCTTTAATGTTTTCAAGAATGGCTCTCTGCTCAAACGGGCAGGAATAAAATCATCTTTGACCAAGGCAGCCTTGTACTGAGGGAACGCATCCGCAATGAGCTTGGTGAAGAAGTTAAAACTTTTACCTGAAAACACAAGCTGATTGCCACAGGTACCAATAAAAATACTATCCGCTGGGTACGCTTCAAGAAGCTTTTTAAGTTCAAGTACGGCACGTTTAGGCATGAGCCATTTTTTCTCTTCCGCAAGAGTGTAGCGAGGAGAGGTTACACGTGCAAGGCAGTGTCCATCAGTAGCAATCATAGCCATAGCATTCTGGTCTAACTCAACAAGCATGCCGTTCAGGGCCTGATTAGCATTATTTTGAGGAATCATGAATGCCACTTTGTTCAGCATGCCAAGCAAAAATGCCGCATCAACTTGCATCAAATTTTCTATGCGTTCTGGAAATGGCGGAAACTCTTGCATGTCTTTTATGTTAAGCGCAAGGTCAACACCCTTTGACAGGAGACGGAGTTGGTTGCTGCTGACAGAAAACTGAATGGTACCATCAAGCTCTTTAACAAGCTCAAAAATACGCTTGCCGGAGATTAAAAAACCCGTTGTCTCTGTGAAATCACTCTCGACAGACATACTTGCCTGGAGACTAATTTCAAGGTCTGTGCTTTTCAGGGTGAGTTCCCGTGAGGTGACGTGAAACAGGATAGACTCTGTGACATCAAGAGTTGTGCGTTTGTTACAAATCGGTTGCATGGAGCCTAGGAGTGTTAACAGCTCTTTTTGTGACGTGGTAAACGTTCCGACCATGGTAAAATCCCCGCATAGCTATTTTTAAATGAATAAATACCGATCCACCAGTATACCGTGCTTGCAGTAATCTGTTAACTGAATCTGTGCCCAAAAAATATTATTTTTACTCCGTGGCCCGCGGATGTTTTTTATCATAGATCTGTCTAATCTGCGTATCGCCAAGATGTGTATAAATTTGCACCGTAGAAAGATTTTCATGCCCAAGCAACATCTGCAACGAACGCAAATCAGCGCCTTGTTGAAGCAGGTGTGTTGCAAGCGAATGACGCAAACTGTGCGGTGATATATTTTTAAGAATCCCGGCAAGCAGTAAAACTTTTTTTACCTGGAGCCAGAGCGACTGCCGCGAGAGTGGCTTGATCTCTTGGTTGTAGACTGCGGCAAAAAGATATTGCTTAGCAGCCGGGGCCTTGAGTAGCTGGGAAGGCAAGAGCTTGGGGTAGATATGATCAAGGTAGTAGCGCAACAATTCCATGACGTTGCGGGGCAGGGGTACCATACGTTCTTTAGACCCCTTGCCAAGAATTTTTAC
>JBIIJF010000013.1:0-12120 GCA_044234015.1 Candidatus Babeliales bacterium | reverse complement strand
TGTCATTACGGCACTCATCAATGCAGGGGCAGTTCGATACAACTCATCACTGCCACAGACAAAAACCGTTAGCGCTGGCGCAGGCAGGGATGCTTTGAGCGATCTAATAAATTATTTAGAGTATTTAGAGAATCATTTAAACACAGTTCATGATCTTTCTCATAAGCCTAATGAGATTAGCTCTACTACGATGAAACGAGCATCTGATCCAGAGGATGAATGGCGCCCGGACAGGAAGATTAAAAAAGGGGTTGCTGGGCTCTGGCAGATGATTAACGATCTGCCTAGTGGTCTTAAGCGATCGTTTGCAACTAGACTTGTTAAGGCAATTGTGGGAACAATGCGTGCAAATTATATTGCAGCCCTTCTAAAGCCTGAATATCTTGCAATGTTTAATCCGGATGAAAATATTTTTGAATTTATTCTAGGCAGCCAACCATGTAAAACATCCTTTACTTTCGAAACTAATAGGGAAATTTATTCTACTTGTATATCTAGTGTCATAGATCAAGTAAAAAAATTATCTGATGACCTAAAAGAATCGATGCTTAGCCGGGGATTTTATGCTCTAATTAAAGCCGAATCTAATGAGTATCTAAAAAAATACATCAATGACGAAGTAGACAGAAAGTCATTTTTTCGAAATATGGGGAGGATGTTTGGTAAGCTTGTTACGACGATCAACTTAGATGACCTACGTTTGCGGTATCCTGATTCTGATGTTTTAGAGGGATTAAGGCGTTCTCAGTCGGCAGCTGCCGAGCCTATGGGGGCTGTTTCAGATTTACCAAATGATATTGCTGCAAGAGCGACTTCATCTCATACTTCTGGCGCTGGTAGTGGCTCAGGAAGTGCTTCAGCTACGTGGGCATGTTCGGTGTGTACTTTTGAAAACATCAAGCTAGATGCCCCTGTATGTGAGATGTGTCAGTCAGTAAGATAAAAATGAATGATGGAAAAGTTGGCTATTTTTAATGTTGCCCCGGTAGGCTGCAAAGCTTACTGGGGTTTTTATTTGTCTAGGCTTGCTATCTTATCGCAAAAGCGTTACAACATCACGTTCATGTTTGCTTGCCGCAGGCTCTCCCGTAACCCAATTTACATGATACTCTTGCAGCGATGGATCTTTGTAAAAATGCTGCCGCGTTGTCGGTAGCGACTGGTAAAAAGCCAGCCAGGCGGGGAACGCCGTTCTGCTTGCCAGTAGGCCCATGGGCGTATTGTCGTCACAGCCAATATACAGCGCTGTGGTGAGCGCCGGTGTTGCGCCAACAAACCACGTCGTTACTGCACTGTTGGTGGACCCGGTTTTGCCAATTGCTTGGCAATCGAGCAATTTTTTCCCCATGTGTTTTTGTGCATCAAGCATACGAAGCTCAAGCAAATTGACCATTTTGCTGCAGAGACGTGCGTCTAAGATGCGTTTACTCTCAGGCTCATGCTCAAAAATAGTGGTACCATGTTTATCCTTAACCCATTCGATGAAGAAGGGTTTAACGTAAACGCCATTGTTGGCAAATACGTTAAAAGCTGCAACATCTTCCTCAACGGTTGCTTCTGCAGTACCAAGTGCTGCAGATGGGTAAGTGGTTACTTGCCGATTGATGCCGAACAACTTTGTCCATGGCACGGTGTAGGTACCGCCAATTTTCAGAAAAAGTTTAATTGCAATCGTATTGACGGATTTAGTGATCGCACGGGCTAGCGTCATGGGGCCGTTAAAATTATTGTCCCAGTTCATGGGTCGCCAGATAGACCCGTTTGGCATTTGCATTTCTATGGGTTCGTCTATAAAAACACTGTCCATCTCAATGCCGGCACGCATGGCAAGAGCGTAAAGGATTGGTTTGTAGGTTGATCCTATCTGCCTGTAGGCCTGCGTTGCACGATTAAATTGAGATTGTTTAAAATCATAGCCACCAATCATTGCTTTAATTTTGCCAGTAGATGGCTCAATAGCCATCATGCCGCCATTCAATTTATCACCGAGCTTTACGCGTAATTTGTGTACGATCTTGCTGAAGGCAAGTTCTGCTTTTTCTTGCGTTGGAATGTTGATGGTAGTCTTTATTTTCAAGCCGCCGCTGAGCACCGCATCTTTGCCAAAGGTATTTTCTGCCCACTGCCGCACCCATTCCTGAACGTACATTCTGATGGGGTTGCCTGGAGCAAAATCATTGATGGTTAATTTTTGTCCCATAGCCTGCGCTTGCTCCTCAGGGGTAATGAAATTGAGATTGCGCATGCTTGTTAAAATCATATCGCGGCGGCGTTTAGTGCTGCCAGGAGCATTGAGTGGTGAGTAAAGTTTTGCAGAGCGTGTAACGGCTGCCAGCGTGGCAGATTCGTGGAGTAATAAATCTGCAATTGGTTTGTTCCAGAATCGTCGGCAGGCAGCGTCGACGCCGTAAATCCCACGTCCAAAATAAATATTGTTCAGGTATAGTTCTAAGATTTGGTCTTTGGATAACTGGCGCTCAAGCTGAAAGGCAATGAATGCTTCTTGTAATTTTCTAAACCACTTTCGCTCGCAGGATAAAAACATAAGTTTTGCCGTTTGCTGTGTGATGGTGCTGGCACCTTGTTTAATTTTTCCGTGGCTGATGTTAACAAAAATAGACCGGATAATGCCACGCAGGGAGAGCCCACTGTGTGAAAAAAAGCTGTGGTCTTCTGCTGCCACAAAGGCATCAATAAGGTGTTTTGGTAGTTTGTCATAGGCAACGGGAGTGCGCTTATCCAGCTCGAAGCGAGCAATTTCTGCGCCTTCATCATCCAGAACAACAGATGGTTTTGCGATGGTGTAAATGTCCAAGGCTGCAAAATCTACCCAATCTTTTTCAAGTAGTACAATACCCATTCCTAAGCAGAAAGAGAGCACTAACACGACGATAAAGAATATTTTTTTAATCACAGCAACCTCACAGCAAGGATCAGTCTACACAAAAGCAAAGGCCCATCCAAACAATACTGTTGGACGGGCCTTGTAAAAAAGGAGCGTTTCTTATAAATCGCGCAGTAGAGCAGCTATGGCACCTTCAAGTTGTGCTGGGATTTGAGCCCCACCTCCTTGAATACTGTTTGCACTGCCACCACCACGTAATTCGTGTTTCTTTAGCAGTTCACCAAGTTGCTTTATAGGAACAAGCTGCTCAATCCCTTTGGCTGCGTAGGCAATAAAGCTGCAGCGACCAGTGGCATCCTTGCTGATAAGCACATACAACCCTGGGGCAGATTTTTCAAACTCTTGGGCTATCCACTTGAGCTCTTCTGCACTGGCATCATCAATCACGAGGTAGAGAAAAGGAACTTTGCCAACCGTGGTAATTGCTTTCTGCCAGATGGGTAGCTGAAATTTGAGGAGTTGTTTTTTTAATTGACGCAAGCTTGTTTGCAAGCGCTGATTTTCATCGTTAAGTCTTTGTACGGCTCCAACAACCTCTTCAGGTTTAACTTTAAACTGCTCAGAAAGCTTTTTGCAGGTGTTAAAGCTTTGTTGGTAGTTTTTGAGTGCTTCTGGTCCCGTGACTGCAACAATACGGCGTGTACCACTCGAAAGGGCAGCATCACTGATGATTTTAAAGCAACCAATGATTCCGGTTCGTTCAGCGTGGGTACCGCCACAGAGTTCAGCAGAAAATCCTGGGATTTGCACAACGCGGACATTTTCTGGATTGTATTTTTCACCAAAAAAAGAGATAACGCCCTTGCTTTTTGCATCTTCCAGGGTGGTGTTAAAGATACTGGAGGCGATATCTTCACGAATTTTTTCGTTGATAATATTTTCAATTGCTTCAATTTGTTCTTTGCTAAGGGCTTCGTGGTGATTGAAATCAAACCGCAGATATTCTGGGCAAACCAGAGAGCCTGCTTGCTTGATGCCGGTACCAACAACTTGCATGAGCGCAGCTTGAAGCATGTGTGTTGCCGTGTGATTTTTGACCGTGTTTGCGCGGTACTCTTTGTTGACGGCGCATGCCGCCAAGTCACCGGTGGCGATAGAAGCAGTAGGGAGTACTTGGCCATCTTGCAGGGCTATTTTTGCAGCAATTGCTGGATGGTGCAGATCGCCTACTTTTTTTAGATCGAGCACCGTATAAACTTTTTGATTGATAGTGACGGTGCCGGTGTCGTTCACTTGTCCGCCGGACTCAACGTAGAATGGTGACTCTTCGGTAATAATCCACCATGCATCGCCATCTGGTTGTACAAAAATAACTTTGCTGGTGACTTCGGTTGCCTGGTAGCCAACAAAGGTAGTGGCAACGTTATCCGTCACAATTAGCTGCTGATCTGCATTTTTTTGCTTCTTGCCAGACTGCTCTTGTTGCTTTTTCATCTCTGCATCAAAGCCGTTCATATCAAGGGTCAAATTGCGTTCATGCGCCAAAACGCGGGTCAGTTCTGGTGGAAAGCCGTAGGTGTCGTATAGCTTAAAAATCTGTTCGCCTGTGAGCTCTGTGCGGTTAGTCTTTTTATTTTCTTCGATGTAGCGCTCTAAAATATCCTGCCCTTGGGTCAAATTATTCGTAAAGCGTTCAATCTCGCTTTGTAGCAGCTTTTTAATTAAGGTACGGCTGGTAATAAGTTCTGCGTAAATGCCACCAAGTTGATCAATAAAAGTATCTGCAAGAGCAACAAACATCTGTAAATCTGGCGACAGCTTTTGTGCGAACAGAGAAGCACGGCGGATAATTTTGCGGAGCACATAGCCACGGCCATCATTGGATGGTGTGCAACCGTCGGCAATAATCAGTGAACTTGATCTTACGTGATCAGCAAGCACATTAAATGCTGCTTTTGTTTGTGTTGTTGCTGCGTCGTACGAGATTCCTGTAAGGACTTCTATGCGTTTGATGAGGTGTTGGAACAGGTCTGTTTCGTACACGTTGCTTTTGCCTTGCATTACCATGCAGAGTCGTTCAAGGCCCATGCCGGTGTCAACACCCTTTGAGGTGAGTGGCACAAGGCTGCCATTTGGTTGGCGATCAAACTGCATAAAGACCAAATTCCAGATTTCGGTAAAGCGTGAGCAGTCGCAGCCTGGTGCGCAGCCGGGTTGTTGGCAGCCCTTGGTGGCGCCGCGGTCTACGTAAATTTCAGTGCATGGTCCGCATGGTCCGGTATCGCCCATTTGCCAAAAATTGTCTTTTTCACCAAGGCGGATGAGGTGATTTTCAGCAATACCTATTTTGGTACGCCAAATATCATAGGCCTCTTGGTCATCACGAAAAACAGAAATGTAGAGATCATCTTTTGGAAGCATGACCTCTTTAGTCAAAAACTCCCAGGCAAACGCGATAGCCTCTTCTTTAAAATAGTCGCCGAAGGAAAAGTTGCCGAGCATTTCAAAAAAGGTTAGGTGACGTTCGGTAAATCCAACGGCATCAAGATCGTTGTGTTTACCACCAGCGCGTACGCATTTTTGTGAGGAGGTGGCGCGAACGTAGGAACGTTTTTCTTTACCCAAAAAGGCGTCTTTAAACTGATTCATGCCCGCGTTCGTGAACAGAAGGGTTGGATCTTCCGCGGGGATAAGCGGAGAGCTTGGGACAACCGTATGGCTATTTTTAGCAAAATAGTCTAAAAATTTCTGACGAATCTGAAAAGAATCCATGAGACATTCTCTTTCGGGCATTTTAAAACGTATGAAATAACTTCTGCCGCAATTGTAGCATGTTTCCTGAAAGGCGCAAAATTCGATCTGTATTTAAAGATACCACTAGTTTTTTGGATAGAAATTCGATAGAATTCGCTTCACGAATAGCATGCAAAAATACCAGTAAAAAAAGGATTTATATACAATGAAGGTCGCCAAAAATATTTTAAAAAATTGTCTTTTTGTGATGGGAGTTGTTCTCATGACGGCTGCTCTGCCTATTTACGGAGCAGAAACTTCATCAACAGACTCTGAGCATGTTGTTGGACGTCCTCCAGAGGGAGCGCCTCGGACAGCGATGGCTATTCTTGCTCAAGAGCGAGAAGCAAGAGAAAAAGCTGCACGTGAAGGATCTACTGCAGCTAAAGCATCTGCACCTGCAGGAGATTTTGCACGCCCACGACTGTATGCCGAGCTAGCTGGCCCTGACGCAGTTGCTCAGGCTGAGCTGATAAGAAAAGCGCAAGAAGCAAGAAGACAAGCTGCACTTGTGACTGGGGGAGCTATAGCGCCTGCACCGGCAGTACATCTTGCATTCCCACTACCGCTTGCCGAGCGAGCTGACTCTGCCGCAGTTGCTGAGGATCTGCGGAGAAGAGAAGATGCAAAAAAGGGTATGTGTGTTCAGCTATCTCTTCTTGATGAAGCTATTAAAGGTCTGCAGACTGCCTTTCCCGCTTCGGTAGTGTTCCCAGCTGAATGTGTAATGAGTGTGGCATGTGAAGAGGCATTGCTTGCGGCTATTCGAGCAATTACCATGGCCCAGTGTTGTTACGTAACACCAAATCAAATGCCATCAGCAGTTGCTACTGTCTTTGAAGATCTGTGTCGCTTATTGTGGAGCATTTTTTCGCGTACTGATGTTGTGTGTAACCAAGACAGGGGGTTGTACAAAGCGATTTTTGCTATGACGAAAAGTTATGCGCGATGGCATGGTCTGCCGTGGAATCCGCCTGCTGTGGTTATCGTGCAGCCAGGGGTGATTCATGATTGGGTAATGGCAGATTTGTTAAGTCAAAAGCAATGTTATCAGGATCAGATAAGTGGGTGGATGGCTGAAGATCAAGTTGATCAAGAGTTAGCTGATCGAGAAATTGCAAGGCTTTCTAGCCAGCTACAAAATATTGATCAGCAGCTGGCGCTTATGAGTCAAGGTCATTGGGTAGGGGGGGCTGCTGAAGTTTTGGTGCGTGAATCAGAGCGACATTATGGTGCAGGTGCTGGTAGTGGCAGTTGCCATGGTGGGGGGCGGCGGTTGTAGTGGTAAATAGCATGAAAAATAACTTTTTTTTCAAACCATTAGTCTACAGTCTTTTTTCTGTTGGCTTTGTTGCGGCAGCTCTCCCGCCACCGGTTGCTGAGCAAGAAGAGCGTCATAATCGCATTTTGTCGCTTTTGCAGAAAGCTGAGGTGTTGCTGCTTCAGCAGGTTCCAGGAGGGAGAATTTTTGAAGAAGATGGCTATCTGGGGCTTCCAGCGCCAGTCAAAGAGGGGGATAAATTTGCCCTCACGGCTATTCTAGCTACCATCCAAGCTGTTGAATGCACGTTTGGTCAGGGTACGATTGTTCCGCCAGCTATTGAGCAGGCCAGGGAGCGCCTGGTGGTGATGTTGCGTCGTTTGATTGAGCGTGGAATCAATGTCAGTGTAGAAGATTTTCAGCGGGTAAAATATGTTATGAAGAAATCCTTTGAGCAGTATAATCGCCCCCTTGCTAGAATTTTTCTTACATCACGCGATGATGAGCAACTGGTGCGAGTGATGCATCTGATAGATGCAAATAATGACATGCGAGAGCAGTTAGAACGATTGACCGATCAGCATTCAGTCGAATTATTAAGACTTCTACGAATGGGAAGACATTTGCATCAGGTGTATGAAGATGATGAAGATGGGCCTGCTGTGGCTGCTGTCCCAGCAGGTGGCGAAGGCCCTGGTGACTATGGGGCTGGTGAGGGCTATGGTGGGGGATAGTTCAAGAGTCCTGCTAATTGCATAAAATCGTAAACCGCGCTACTATTTTTACCTCAAAAGTACTATTGATTTCTTTTTAAAATCAGGGGCATTGTATGTCTTCATCAAAAGCTACGCTCGATAAAATTGTCTCACTGTGCAAACGCCGTGGATTTGTTTACCAATCAGGCGAAATTTACTCAGGCCTCAATGGCGTGTATGATTTTGGTCCATTGGGTGCGCTGCTCAAGCACACCATAAAAAATAAGTGGCTTGCATACATGATGAGCTTTCCTGAAGAGGTGCTTTTGGTTGATGGTTCGCTGCTTGGCTCAGCTGATGTCTGGAAAGCCTCTGGGCACCTTGATAATTTTAGTGACCCAATGGTTGATTGCATGCAGTGCAAAAAGCGCTACCGTGCTGACGATGTTGATTTAGAAAAAAACTGTGCGTATTGCGGCAACAAGCAATGGACGGCCGTGCGTCAGTTTAACTTGATGTTCAAAACAGAGCTTGGCGCGATGGCAGATGCAACCAGTGTTGCGTATCTTCGTCCTGAGACGGCACAAGCTATTTTTATCAACTTTAAAAACGTGATGAGTAGCTACCGCGTGAAAGTCCCCTTTGGGATAGCACAAATCGGTAAAGCCTTTCGTAATGAAATTACTCCAAAACAATTCCTGTTCCGTATGCGTGAATTTGAGCAGATGGAGATGGAGTTTTTCTGCAAAGGTGAGCAAGCAGATGCTTTCTTTGATTTGTGGGTTGAGCGTCGAAAAGCATTTTTTATGGCCCTTGGCATTAAGCCTGAGCGCTTACGTTTTCGTCCCCATGCCAGTGATGAATTAGCCCATTATTCAAAAGCTTGTATTGATGTTGAGTATGAATTTCCGTTTGGTTGGAAAGAGCTTGAGGGGATTGCAAATCGTTCTGATTTTGACCTCTCACAGCACAGCAAGCATTCCGGCAAAGACCTTGCCGTTTTTGACGATGCAACAAAAACATCCTACATGCCGCATGTAGTTGAATCTTCCGTTGGTGTTGATCGCTTATTTTTGACCCTACTGTTTGATGCGTATGATGAAGATGAAGTTGATGGCGAAGTGCGCACTGTGCTCCGTTTCCATCCATCCGTTGCACCGTTTACCGCTGCAATTATGCCACTCTCTAATAAACTCACAGAGCAGGCTGAGAAAATATTTTTAGGGCTCAAAGCCAAAGGCTATCGCGTACAATTTGATGATGGTGGATCGATTGGTAAGCGTTATCGCCGCCAGGATGAAATTGGAACCCCGGTTTGCTTTACGTACGATTTTGATACTGAAACTGATGGCAAAGTAACTGCCAGAAACCGTGACACCATGCAGCAAGAGCGTGTGGCTATAGAAGGCATTGAAGAGTATTTAAATAAGATTCTTCATGCATAAGATGCCCGGCTATTCATCTCATTAAGAGGTCTTTGTAGCTTGGTAAATTTTCTAGCACAATAAAAAGGATTGCTATGAATGTGGTGCGTCGAGTCTATGATTGGATGGGAAGTAAGGTTGGATCACCGTGGGCAACGGCATGGCTAGCAAGTCTATTTTTTGCAGAATCTTCTGTGTTCATGATACCGATTGATCCGTTATTGATTTTGTTCTTTCTCAAAGATCGAGCTCGTGCATTCTTCTTTGCATCTGTTGCGACCATAGCCTCTGTACTTGGTGGTTTATTTGGCTACTTTATTGGATCAGTCCTGTGGCAAGTGGTTGGTGCTTGGATTGTCAGAAATCTCATCTCTCAAGCAGTTTTTGAGAGCATTCTTGCAAAATATACCCTTTACCAACACTGGGCTGTTTTTATTGCTGCGTTTACGCCAGTGCCCTACAAAGCAGTGACTATTTCAGCCGGTTTTTGTCATTTGGATATTTGGTATTTTATAATTTTTTCTCTTCTTGGCCGCGGCCTGCGTTTTTTTGCATTGGCTATGCTGGTCTACTGCTTTGGCAAGCAGATTCAGCAGTTCATAGACCGATATTTTAATCTGCTTGTTGTGGCATTTATGCTTATTGTCTTGGCTAGCATCAAGGTGCTTTTTTAGGAGTTTTTATGCAAAAGAAACATTTTTTACTATTGGCGTTTTTATTGGGGTTAGCCGGTTGTCGCATGTTTAAGCATGAAGTGCAAGCAAGCAACCCACTTGATGCAAGCCACATGCCGGTGCCGGCGCTTGTTGAGTTATTGTCTAAAACAGGCATTAAACATGATGGTACACTTGCCGATATTGTTACGCAAACGCAAAAACAACAGCCAGATGGTTGGATTCGTCCAGCAGGGTCTGAGCGATTTAATATGGTGGATATGTATGTGGAACGCAAAGATGAGCTACGTCCGTTATTTCAAAGGGTTGGTTTACTGGATGAAGTGAAACCAAAACAAAAAAGTTACGATTATGGCATAGTCCATGGGGCTACTATTCTGGGCATGCGTGTGCGATTGGCTTATCTTATCAAGCTTTGGCAAGAGGGTGTTCGCTTTGGCAAGCTGATTTTTTTAGTTGGGCAGCGTGATCTTGACCCTACTGCTGAGCCAGTAGCATCCTTTGATGATAGAATGCAGACAGTTTTACCGTTGAGACCTGATTGGAAGATTGATACAAGCTGTTTTCCTGTGGTTGAATCTGATGCTGCAAAAATGCTTTACGACCAGGCTCTTATGCCCGATGAGTTGCGTGCATTACCGATGGAAATTGTTGACGCTCCAAAAACACGTAATGCAGACGGGGTACTTGTTCGACCAACCACCAGGGGGACTGTTGAAACCTGGTTATTATCATCCCCTAAACCTGGATCTTGCTTAGCCGTTACAAATCAGCCATTCGTTGGCTATCAAGATGCTACGGTGCGCGGGATGTTACCTGTCGGTTTTACTCTAGAAACCGTAGGGGGTGCTATTAATGCGGCGTACGAATCAGTAGCCATGTGGTTTGATTCATTGGCACGCTGGTTGTATGCAGAGCAAAAATTAAAATTAGCTTAATAGGGGAAATAAAAGCCCATACAGAATTTTTCTGTATGGGCTTTACTATTCATAGGTTTTGAATACTTAATTTTTTTTAGTAAGGCGATTGAAAATAATTTGCATGAGAGATAGGTATTTGTGAGCATTTTTTGCAATCTCATCGGCAATTTCTTCTCGATAAATGTGAGATGTCTTATTGCGCTGCTCTATCATTATGATTAGATCAGCAGATTCTAGCTCACTGATAACATGATTTAGCGCAGCAATGCGGGCTATTGATTTAGGACCTGTTGTCTCCAGGACTATGCCTTCAACATCTTCTAGGTACATTTTGAGGATTTTCCAGAAGCCATCAATACTATATTCAAAGCGTTGAATGACGGAATCGCGGTAGGCTTGTAAGTCTTCCACGGTCTCCGGTTTAGAATAGTCGAGCAAGGTGCATTTTTTTTGGTATAACTGAATGGCATTTGCTAGTGTAGATAGCATTTGATTTAGCAGGATTTGTTTAGCCGTTAATTTTGCGCCCATATGATAAGATCCTTTTTTATGGCAGTAAGAAATCTTTCTGAAACATTGTGCAGGTCAATAATATCAACACGGACAGGGATATTGCTTTCTTCGATAGCATTACTAATTTGTAGCATAGTGGTATGAGGTAGTTTGCTACCAGCATCAATAGCAATGTCAAAATCAGCACCATCAGCATGTGAGCCACGAGCTCGTGATCCAAAGAGCATAATTTTGCATCCAGGTGCATACGTATGGATAAGGCGAATCAATTCAGTTTTTGTATTGATCATAATTTTCACGTCGTAAGAATATCTGTTTTTTCTGCCACACCGTACTGTACAATAGCATATCCTGGCATGTGCTGCCTAGGTAGAATGAATAGTTGGATCAATTCTTTTGCGTAACGGTCTTTTTGGCACTTTATTCTCATTCAGCAACGTTAAACATTGCTGACTACAGGTGTTTTGTAATTTTTCAACGCAAGCAACACAACTGATGAAGTGTTTATTGCACTTGGCGTTCAAGCAGTTGGTGTACTCATCGCAACTTGTCTGACACAGCGCACAGCTGGCCAGAATGTCAGCGTTCACAGGCACGGTGATGCGGCCATCAAAAACATAATTTTTGCCACGGAAAAAACCGTCTGGAAACTCTTCCGCATAGCGGTGAATGCCACCTTCGAGTTGATAAACCTCTTTGGCTACACCCTTGAGTTTTAAATAAGCTGATGCTCGTTCGCAGCGGATACCACCCGTGCAATACATCAAGACTTCTTTGTCTTTGAACAGCTCTAGATTTTGGTCGATATACGCCGGAAAATCTCTAAAGTGTTCAATCTCTGGAATGATTGCTCCTGAAAAGGCACCAACAACAGCTTCAAATTGGTTGCGCCCATCAAGAATGATGGTATTTTGATTAGCATTTTGAATAGCCGCGTGAAATGCAACAGGAGAGAGATGAGTGCCTCCTTTGGAGGCATTGACCTCAACGGTATC
>JBIIJF010000012.1:0-12141 GCA_044234015.1 Candidatus Babeliales bacterium | reverse complement strand
TCTGATATCTCATGGACTGAGCACGTTAGCCATCCTGGCGACCGCTACAAAAAAGCTGATATCGTTGATGCTGTCATCCTTTCTCTTGACCCAGAAAATCGAAAGATCTCTCTTGGTATCAAGCAATTGGACAAAGATCCTTGGGCTAGCGTTGCCACAGAGTACAAACTGGGCGACATGGTTGAAGGCGTTGTTTCAAAAATCACCAACTTTGGTGCCTTTGTAAAGCTTGCAAGCGGCATTGAAGGCTTGGTGCATATTTCTGAGCTCTCAGAAAATAACGATGTTGAAAAAATAGAAGATATGCTCAAAGTTGGTCAAAACGTTAAGCTTCGCGTCATCAAGGTAAGCCCTGAAGATCGCAAGCTTGGCTTGAGCTTTAAAGCGCCAAGAGAAGCAAGCGCAGAAGCACCAGCTCCTCGCAGCGAACAAAAGCCACGCGCACAACGCGAGCCACGCACTGAGCGCAGTTCTGAGCACAGAGAGCAACGTGCAGATAGTGATTACACCAAGCCTAAAGAAGTAGCCAGTAAAAATGCTCTTCAACAAGCGCTTGAAGAACACATGAAAAACAATAAAAGCGAGTAAATCACCATGATGCAAACAACCTTTGCCATAATTAAACCCGATGCAGTCAAAGCGCATCACACCGGCAGCATTGTTTCCCGCATTGAAAAAGAAGGCTTTACCATTGTTGGCATGCGCAAAATGCACATGTCACAAACACAAGCCGAACAGTTCTATGCAGTACACAGCAGTCGCCCGTTTTTTGGTGAACTCGTTTCATTCATGACTTCTGGTCCATGCGTTGTAATGGCATTACAAAAAGATAATGCTATTATTGCATGGCGTGATTTGATGGGTGCTACTGACCCTGCAAAAGCAGCGCCAGAAACCATGCGTAAGCTTTTTGGCACAAACGTTGGATCGAACGCGACCCACGGATCAGATGCGCCAGAAACAGCAAAAGAAGAGCTCAAACTCTTCTTTCCTGAGCTTGTTTAACTGATTAAAGGGCCGATGAACAAATGTTCATCGGCCCTTTTTTATTCTGTAAAAAGGAGATAATCATGCAGCAAACACGTTTTCAGCAGCTTTGCACACAACTATTCACCGGCCTTATTCTCGCCATTTTAGTAGACAGTATGTGGATTGGCCTGGTCGCTAAAAATTTATACGTCAACCACTTTGCAAGCAGCGTGCTTTCTGTGCCAGATAGAATGTTACCATACCAGTGGCTTGCAGCTATCCTTGCATGGTTTTTATTAGTTGTTGGCATCGTCATTTTCGTGTTGCCAAAAACAGTCAAAAAAAAATTATGGTACGCCACACGCCAGGGAGCTCTGTTTGGGCTTGTTGTCTATGGCTGCTACGATTTCACCAACTATGCTATTTTACAATACTGGCCTATGCAGGTCGTCATTATTGATGTGATATGGGGCTGTATTTTGTGTAGCTTTTTAACGACAGCCCTCAGCTGGATGCAGCTTAAAAAATAACATTAACACCAGGCGGATTTCATCATGTTTTTACACCTTGTCTTTACAGCAATTTTTTGTCTTTGTAGTAGAACAGCACACGCCAATACTACAGAAGAAGCCACCGCTCTAGCAAAAAAGTGGGATGCAACGCATGCCAACCTGATTTGGGGAATTAACAAGAGCAGTATCAACCAAGAGCGCCAACGATGGTCAAGTTGGACCCTAGAAGAATACGCATTGCAGCTCTGGGAGCACGCAAAAAAACCTACAGCATACAATAAACGTGAAGCCGCTTTTGATGTTTTCAAATCACACCAAGCTGAGCGTACGGATGGGGTAGCCCAAAAAGATAATGAGCAACTGTGGCAAGATCTAAGCCTATTTTGTGGGCAAAAAAACAGTGACGTTTACACCGCAAAAGCAGCGATACCAACCCTTACAGAGCTGGGCATCGTCAATACTTGTATGGTACTGAGCACACCAACCACAGATACCACGGCAATTGGCCACAGACAATCATTCATTAAAGCTATAATTGAAAACCCTGACTTACAAAACAGCCTAGAAAACGAGCTGCTTACCTTTGCTCAGCATGAACACATCCTTCTGCAGTTCTGGGATGAACGCGAACACTTTGCCACCGATCTGCATAAAATGGTCTATTTTGACAAAAATGGCATGTTTAAAAAACTCAACGACAGCGCCCTAGCCATGCAACTCTCTGGAGTCAGCGCGATTGGCACCCACTGCATCAGTACAACGCTACAATCGCTTGCTGCATGCATCCTTGGCGTCTACGGCGCCGCAAAACTATGCAACATTGATGTCCCTGCCTGGTTACAAAATGGTGCTGATTATCGTGCGGGTGCCGGTGGCCTAATAGCACATCAAGCTTTTGATTTCTTCGACAACAACCAGCTGCATGGTGCCATTGCTTTGGGTATTGCTGGTTACTGCGGCTACAGGGCGTCAGAGAGCATACAACATCTCAGAGGCTTACTGCTTTACATTGCCACCTACAGCAAAATAATCCACCACGTTGGTCGCTCCCTCAGAGCCTTGCATAATCTCATACAGCAGCTTGAGAAACACAATCTCATGGATAACCCCGCCTGCGCACTCTTAAAAACAACGTACGCAAAGCCTGAAATCAAAGCGTTATTTGCTCAAGCAAACTCATCACTATTTGACATCACACAAGATGAAAGCATGAATTTTTTCTATGCTGGGCGCCTGTTTGCCTTTTTACAAAAGTTCTTTCAAGCAAAACAAAGCGTAGAAAGCAGCATGATTGGCCTTGCAGAAGTAGATACGCTGGCAGCATGCGCTAAAAATATAACCCAGCAACCTGAACGCTGGTGCTTTGCTGAATTTGTTACGGGAGCCCACCCGTACATTATTGCCAAAGGCTTTTGGCACCCTATCATTGGCGAAAAAGCAATAACCAATAGCATTACCCTTGGTTGCGATGGCTACCGTCCGCACATCATTATTACCGGACCCAACGCTGGCGGTAAATCTACCACCATGAAGGCTCTGGTAACCGATATTCTCTTTTGCCAGACACTTGGTATCTGCCCAGCGCAATCGTTCACCATGACCCCATTTAAACACATCAAAACTCATCTCAATATCCGGGATGACATTGGTGCAGGCAATTCACTTTTTATGGCAGAGGCAAAGCGAGCGCTTGAGCTACTTGCCATGATTAAAAATGCGCCAACGGGCGAATTCATCGCCTGCTTTTTTGATGAAATGTTCAACAGCACAACCCCTATCGAAGGTTGCGCCTCAGCATTGAGCCTTGCTGAAGAGCTTGAAATGTATAACAACTGCATATGCCTTATTGCCACACACTTCGCAGAGTTAACAGAGCTTGAAAAAACAACCGCTGTTTTTACCAACATGAATGTGAGTGTTGCCCAAGATGTTGACGGCAAGCTGCTGTATCCGTTCACTATGCAACCCGGCATATCAAACGAACATGTTGCGCTTAAGATTTTACGCAACGAAGGTTTTTCTGGCAGTTTTATCGACCGAGCAGAAAAAGCTGTCTACCGGTTAGCACCACCAGCTGCATAGAATAATTATGCAGGGCCTATAAACGCTCTATGCGATGCTTTAGGCTCTGCAATTCATGTTTTATGTGGTCAAGGTGTTGACGTTGTTTTTCACAGGTACTACATGGCACAGTAAGACCATGAACACCTGCGTGCATCTGCTCGGGTAGTGATGCGACTTCAAGTACTTGTTCATCGTGGCTCACATAGGCCCCACCACAGGATTCTTGTGCTACGACCGGTTGCTCTGTCTGAACAGCCTCACCTTGCATAGCAACACCAAGAGCCGATGCAGAAGTTGCTTGCTCTTTAAGCAAGAGTGGCAGCTGCTTGCGCGCACCTTCTATGGTGTATCCTTGGTGATACAGTAATGTTTTGATTAGTTGGAACGTTTTTAAATCTTCATCCGTATAAAAACGGTGCCCGCCTTGCGAGCGTTCTGATGAGAGCTGAAACTCCTGCTCCCAAAAGCGGATAACAAATTTTTTAACTTTTAATTCGTTAGCTAGATCCCCGATGCGAAACTGTCGCTGACTCATGCTCACTGCGTTGTGCTGCATGCCCCTCTCCTTCAATCGATAACGTAATAACAACCTGTTTCTGTTGTACCACATCACCTTCCTTGATGAGAATAGTTTTGATATACCCATCAGATGAGGCGCACAGCTCATTTTCCATTTTCATAGATTCGATAGTCAACAATTGCATACCACGGGCAACTAGCTGCCCAGGAGCAACAAGTACACGCATGACCCGTCCTGCAAGTGGGCTTTTGATAACTAAGGAGTCAGTAGCAGTAGCTACAGGTGCTACTGAGCTATCTGCAGAAATAACGGCCGGCATAAACGGCTTAAGCTGCTTGCCTGCCTGTTGTTCTATGGCAAAAAATAACTGCTGCCGCTGATTATTGTACACAGCAATACGGCCATCGCCCTCAGACAATGGCGCTACACAATAGGTATAAAATTTTTTTTGTATCGTAAAACCAATGACTTTACCACTGACGTGCTGCTGAATATTTTCCACAACAAACTGTTTTATATCGCCTGCTGGCAATAGAACCTCAATAATGGCTCTGCCATTGATCTGCAAAGCACAGCGATACTCGAACACCTCTTGATTGATACGAATTTTTTTTATAACCATCGCTGACTCTTCCAACCACGCATAGCCCTTGGTGCACTCGCTGTCTCAGCAGAAGATTCTGCATGCATCGCAGCTAAAACAGCTGCAAGTCCAGCAAAAAGCTCATCATCCAGCTCAACGGGATCTGCCACCAACAAAGACTGAATCAACGCCATGTTTGCTAATAATTGCGTATGAAAGGCTCCTGATGCAAAAAAGGCTGATCGGACCATCCCCAGGAGTAATGGAATGTTTGTCTCAATACCAACAAGGCAAATTCCCGACAATAGTGCTTGCATAACCTCTGTTGCTTGCTGACGCGTTGCGCCAAAACTTAATATTTTTGCAATCATCGGATCAAAAAAGGGTGTAATTTCTAGCCCCTCATGAATATCCTGCTCAAGCCGCATTGCTTGGTGATACGGCCACTGCAACAATACAATTGTGCCAGTTGATGGCATAAACCGCTGGGCAGGATTTTCTGCGTACACGCGGCACTGGATAGCATGGCCACGCACTTGCACAGCATCTTGCTGTGTCGGCAACAATCCCGTCTGCGCAATAGTTATTTGCAGATCAACAAGGTCAATACCCGTGACAAGCTCCGTCACACCGTGCTCAACCTGAAGACGCGTATTCATTTCTAGAAAATACCACTGCTCATCAGGGGTTACGACAAACTCAACCGTTCCAATACTGTTGTAATCTATCGCTTGCGCTAATCTGCATGCAGCTGAATGCAGTGCAATGCGAACTGGTTCACTAATAAAAACAGCAGGGGCCTCTTCAATAACTTTTTGGTGCCGGCGCTGCAGAGAACATTCACGCTCAAACAGGTGAATAACCTGTTTACCATCGCCTGCCACCTGCACTTCTATGTGCCGTGCTTCAAGAATATATTTTTCAATAATTAACGAGGTAGTTTTGGTGTGTTTGCCAGATTCAGCAACAACGGCGTCCCAAGCCCCCGCAAAATCACCTTGCGTCATCACGCTTCGCATACCTTTGCCACCACCACCAAGTGGATCTTTAATGATCACGGGAAACCCAATTAAGATGGCCGCTTCAATGGCTTGCTGCTTACCCGCAGCTGAAAGATTCGTGATAGCAACACCAGGCACTACTGGCACAGCAGCCTTAATCGCAAGCAACCGTGCACGCTCTTTACTTCCCATGGCACGAATAACTTCTGGTGATGGTCCAAGCCAAACAAGCCCTGCATCGCATACTCGTTGTGCAAAATCTGCATTTTCTGAAAGAAAACCATACCCCGGATGCACCGCATCAGCCCCAGCTTGCAAAGCAAGGTTAATAAGTTCTTCTTGATTGAGGTAGGCACTAAAATCGTTACCAGTCAGCTGAAATGCCATGGTCGCTTGCGAAACGTAGCGCAATGAACGGTCATGGTCTGTGTAGACAGCAACGGTACGCAGGCTACGAGCATGGCACGTAGCCTGAATGCGCAAAGCAACTTCAGCGCGATTAGCAATAAAAACCGTGGTGATATGTGCGCTTTTCATGGGTGTTTAATTTTGTCCCTCTGCAAGCATCGCTGCAGCGCATGCCTGGGAAAAAGATTCTCTGGTATGATGCACAACCTGCTCTGGTGAGCGCAAACAATCAATAAAGCTTGCCTGAGGAAGCTGAAAGAAAAGGTCACACGATAATTTGTACAACTCTTTTTGCTTGAGGTGATTAAGGACGTGTGGACTTGAAGTAACAATTACCGTTTTTTCAGCGACTGGAATAGCGTTGTAAAGAGTCTCAAACTCAATTCGTCGAATCATGTAATCATCCTTACCAAAAAAGAAAAGAAGCGGCGTATCAGTAAGCATGCCAACATAATCAAGCAAGCAGATAGACGAATGGTGCTGCAAACCAACAATATGGGTCGCAATAAAATCAACAGCACTCTTAACGCTGCTGGCACTAAAAAACCAGTGGTTGGCAAGCCCACCAGATTGAGGGTTATCTAGTGTTGCAATGTCGTCACGAATTTTTTCCACAAACAGGGGGAGCGAAAGCCAACAGCCATCGAGCACTAGCTTATCAAAAAGTCCATGATTAATAACCTCGCTGTAAGCACTGAATTCCGCTACTTCTGGATGCAGCTCATCACCACTGCGTAAATTCTCTGCAAGTGCCGCAGCCTTTGTGAACACAAACGCTGAGTAGCAAACACCAAGGCCGTATACATGCTCATAGCCAACGCCATTATTGTTTGCTTTTTTCTGGCGCCTGAATGATTCCACCATGGCAAACACATCACAATGCTCTCTGACCCCAAAAGTAACCACTGCAGGATCAATACCAAAAGCTTTTTTAATAGGGTTTAGCGTCATCACTTCTGGATTAAACCCATGCCCACGGAAATCCATAAGCACAACATCATAATCAGGAAACATATCCACAAAGGGTGACATCTGCTCACGCGCATTGGTAAACCCGCCACCAACAATCAATAATTTACTACTCCCACGATTAAAATAGGTGCAACCAAGTTTCATGTTGTCAACGGTCGTCACCCAACATAACAAACCTATATTAGCTTTGTTTGGTTTCTTTTTTGCATGATATCGACGTGCTCTTGGAATATCATTTAAAAATTCTGTATTAAAAAAAATAGACTGACCAATACTGCGATTAATGACTTTTGCCACTGCCTCCACCGACGACGGCAGCTTAAATCCTGGCTCATCGTTATGCACAACCGCAGTTGGATAATCATAGACAAAATTAGCATTTCCTGTGAACAACAACCGCATACCATCTGGTGAACAGAAAACTGACGCCACGTTGCCAAGCATGAGAAGAAAATACAATACAAGCATACGCATTTAAAAACCCTTATTCTATACGATATATTCAGTGCAACTGCTCATCTATGCGCCAATTAACAGGTCAGATCGCTCTTAAGCTACTCATTCATCTATCACTTGTCAACTTAAAATATTTTCAAAGTGAATATAAAAATAGCCATTGGCGAAATAGCGCACATTTGTTTATGCTAATGATGTTCAGAACTGAAAGTTCCACCCCAATAAAAATAGTATTTCATGACCTGCTCAACTCTACGCAAAGATTTCCCTTTTTTCAACCGCCACCCCTCGGCCTATCTTGACAATGCGGCAACTTCGCACAAGCCACAAGTCATGATTGATGCCATGCAGCAATTTTATGGGCATGACTATGCCACTGTGCACCGAGGACTCTACCCAACAGGCGAGCAAGCAACAACAGCGTATGAACGCTCTCGAACAACAATTGCTCAATTCATCAACGCATCTCCTCATGATATTATTTTTACCAAAGGCACCACAGAAAGTATTAACCTGGTAGCCACAGCCTGGGGGTTGCAACATTGTTCTGCAGGCGATGAAATTGTGCTCACAATGGCTGAACACCACGCCAACTTACTCCCCTGGCAAATGGTTGCCCAGGAAACGGGCGCAAAACTGGTTTTTATTCCCGTCAACCCAACGACATTCATGCTTGAAAATCCAGCTGCCTACTTTTCTAAAAAAACAAAATTTGCCGCCCTTACTCTCAGTTCAAACGTTCTTGGCGATATCTGGCCAACCGGCGCCCTAGCTGAGTGCATTGCTCGCGCCCAAAACGTCGGAGCAAAAGTTCTTATTGATGCGGCACAAGCCGTTGCCCACCAAGAGATTGATGCTAAAATTCTCGGCGCAGATTTTATAGCATTTTCTGGCCACAAATTATTTGGCCCGACTGGCGTTGGTGTTTTATACGCAACAGCCGAGGCACAAAACAGCATGCAACCCTACCAGCGTGGCGGAAGCATGGTGTATGAAGCACATTTTGATACTGCCATCTGGCAAACGGGGCCCCATAAATTTGAAGCCGGCACGCCACCAATTGCACAGGTCATCGGCCTTGCTGCCAGTATTGAATACCTCTCTGAAAACATTTCATGGCAAGCAGTAGGCACACACGAAGCTGCTCTTTGCAAACAACTTATTGATGGCCTTAATACCATTCCAGGGGTAACCATCGTCGGCAACCAAGAAATGATTGCACTCCATGGGCATCTTGTTTCTTTCGTCGTTAATGGTATCCATGCACACGACATTGCAAGCAATCTTGGTACACAGGGCGTCACCGTGCGCGCTGGGCACCTCTGCGCACAGCCACTGGTAACAACACTTGGCCACGCATCACTCATCCGCGCAAGTGTCGCTTTTTACACAAGCTCAGACGATGTTGCTCTCTTTGTTAAAGCATTACATAGCACCATTTCATTTTTTAATGATCTACTTGGAAAACCATGAGCAGCTCTCTGTACCAAGAGCTCCTAGTTGAGCACTTTAAATATCCACAAAATAAAAAAACTGTTGCGAACCCAGATTTCGAGGTTCATGAACACAACCCTTCATGCGGAGATCGCATCAGCATGCAGGGCAAAATTGTAGATGGCATCCTTGTAGATGTTGGCTTTAATGGCTCTGGATGCGTCATTAGCCAAGCATCAGCCTCCATACTCACAGAAGACTGTTTAGACAAGAGCGTTCCTGCTATACTGGCGCTAACACCTGAATACATGACTGCCCTGGTTGGCATTCCATTGGGCCCAACGCGGCTCAAATGTGCGCTCATCAGCCTGCAGGCATTGCAAGAGGGTTTACGTGAGTATGTAAAGCAATGAAAGGACGCTATGATCTCTGTACAATTAGCAAACAAAGGCTTTTGGCAAACAGAAGCAGAGGGCTACATTGTCCTCCTTAAACACAATCTAGAGCCACTTGCCAAAGATGCAACGCTGCAACACATCGAAAACACCTATTATCCCAATCTCAAACAAATTCTTAAAAAACATCAATTTGAAGGCGAAAAAAGCCAATCGTTTGTCCTTACCAGCGAACACAATGGCGCACTCGTACAGTTTATTTTTGTTGGCGTTGGCAAACTAGACGGTCGCTGGGATAACGAATTAGAAGCACTGCGTCGTGCTATTGGCAGCGGCATTCAAACAATGCGTTCACTCAAAATAAGCTCGGGTGTTATTGCATTACCAGACAACGCTATCCCTAAATTTTCTGCTCATGAGCTTCTCAAGCAAATAGTGATTGTTGCCCACATGGCAAGCTATTCCTTCACTACATTCAAATCTGATAAAAAGAAACACCCTTGGTCTGGGGTATTAAACATTGCCACAACAGAAGATAATGCTGCTGCAATTATTGAACAGGGCAACATCATTGGCACCGCAATCAATCAAGCACGCCATTGGTCAGATATGCCAGCAAACCACATGACACCAAGTGTTCTTGCAGCAGAAGCTGCTGCAATTGGCCAAAAACATAATTTTAAAACAACAATTTTTGGCCGTGAGAAAGCACTTGAGCTGGGCATGGGAGCCTTCTGCTCAGTCGATGCTGGCTCAGAACAAGATGGCAAATTTGTGGTACTGGAATACAAAACAGATAAGCAAAATGCTCCAACTATTGCCCTCTGCGGCAAAGGAGTCATGTTCGATACTGGTGGTATTAATTTAAAACCAACCAGCGGCATCAGCGGCATGAAATTTGACATGTCTGGCGCAGCTGCGGTGATCACCATTATGGATATTATTGGGCAATTAAAGCCGCAGGTAAATGTGATAGGCCTAACGCCCTTGGTAGAAAACATGCCAAGCGGTAAAGCGTCTCGTCCCGATGACGTTGTGACCTGCATGAACGGCAAGACGGTAGAAATTCAAAACACCGATGCAGAAGGCCGCCTCATCTTGTCAGACACGCTGTGCTACGCAGAAAAATTCTTTAGCCCAGACATTATAATAGACATCGCCACCCTAACCGGTGCCGTACAGCATGCGCTTGGCCATTTTTACACGGCAGTTATGACCAAAGACGAAAAGCTGGCTAGTGAACTACTTGCTATTGGGCGCATCACTGGCGACCGCACCTGGGAGCTGCCCCTTGAAGATGATTTTAAAGGCGCTATCCGCTCAGAGGTCGCTGACATTCACAACAACGGCTCATCTGCCTACTACGGCGGCACCATTGTTGGGGGCTACTTCTTATCTCATTTTGTAGAGAAAGCACGCTGGGCACACCTTGATATCGCCGGCACCGCACACGATGTTCCAGGCATCAACTACGTTGGTAAAGGCTCAACCGGTGCAGGCATTCGCCTCCTCACCGAGTTCATTCTTAAACATAATAATTAAAAATATCGCTTATGGGCGCTGAAATAAGCGCCCATTTTTCTACGGCCTGCTCAAATGAAAAAAATCCAAAAAAATTTTATTCGTAGCACATATTTTGCTCGACCATTCCCTCACGAAACATATATCTAAAGAAAGCACGGCAACAAGGGAGTCAGATGGCAAAAGCCGGCAGGCCGCCAGAAATGGATAGAGCACATCATTATAGAATATGGCATTGGGTATGAACATCCCGTTAATTTTGTAACACAAATTCATACCGTTTTTAACCTTCTAACAACGGCAGAGAAACGTCCGTACTCACCCGATAGTGTTGCGATACATAGCATAGTGCTACCTGCAAGTAGGCTCCATCGAGTCAATTTGAATTACTTGCCACTAGCACCCATTCCCAAGGCGAACAAATCATCGAAGATATACCGATATCTTAGCAATCCTTTTTATGCAAAAAATACGCTTTACGCTGGCACCAACAGATATTTTTCTATATACTTGCCCAACTGTTTAAAATTTTTATTTCGCGGATTCAAAAACCCCGCAAGCTTGCTTGTAGGGTTAACGTGCTGGACACGAGAAACAGCGGCAAACGCTTTAAAGAAGAATGACCTCATTCTTCTTTATAAGTTTAGCGCAAAGCGCCCCTCAGATGAAGACCCCGCAACAATTCCATTAAAGCCTGGTAGTGGTCCTGGTTCTGATTGTATTGACAAACCTAGTGGAACAATCGAAGCTGTCTGCCTACCACTAAACACGAAAGCAACAGAGGATAAAAAAACTCCATATGCAGAAACAACAAGATTCTTTGAAGACATCTTAAGGCAACATAATCCTGACAAAAAACCAAACGGCAATTGGGATCTTGCAGCTGATTTAAAGACCGGTAGTGGTTCTGGTTTTATTGAAAAACCTAGTGGAGCAATCGAAGCTGCATCAGAGCGAAGAGCTGATGTAGGGCAGATGTCCGAAGAATGTCCCTATCAAAAAATCATCATACAACTCTTCAAGGACCATCCTGGATTTTCAGAGTATGCAATCGATCACAAAATGCGTTTTATTCTTGGTGGGTTAGCAGCCCAAGGATGGTATGAAGAGGCATTCCCCATTGATGATATCTCTGATCTTTCAACAATAATCAAAGAATGCAAAACGACTAAAAAGCGGTTTTGGTTTGATCCTCTTATGATTCCAAAAAGCACCTACGCTACTCAAATTGCAGTTGATATTAAGAATGCTGTTAATGCACTAAAAGAAATCGAAAAAACAACTAGAGATAAAAAATTAATAGAAT
>JBIIJF010000015.1:0-11262 GCA_044234015.1 Candidatus Babeliales bacterium | reverse complement strand
AGGCAAGTTTTTTGAAAGTACCGTTATTCATACGGCTAAATTCTGGGAAACCCTACAAAGTCATAGCGTCTCTATTGATATTTTTGCCGCTGAAAAAGATGCTTGGGGCAGCTACATGTTCCTTCTAGCGTTCATTCTTCTTGCAGGTATGCTCGTTTTCTACTTACGCCAAAATCAAAATGGTGGTGGCGCTGGTGGGGGTAAGATTTTTAGTGTAGGCAAGAGCAAAGCTCGTATGTTTACACCTAATCAAGTTACCACAACTTTTAAAGACGTTGCTGGCAATGAAGAAGCTAAAGAAGACGTAAAAGATATCGTTGAATTCCTTAAAACTCCAGAAAAGTTCGAGCGCCTTGGGGCTAAAATTCCACGGGGGATTCTGCTCACAGGAGCTCCTGGTAACGGAAAAACATTATTAGCAAAAGCTGTTGCAGGAGAAGCCAACTGTCCGTTTTTTAGTATTAGCGGATCAGACTTTGTTGAAGTTTTTGTTGGTGTAGGCGCATCCCGCGTACGCGACTTATTCGCTCAAGCAAGACGCAATGCCCCATGCATCATCTTTATTGATGAGATCGATGCCGTTGGCCGCCAACGAGGGATTGGCCTTGGCGGTGGTAACGATGAGCGTGAACAAACTCTCAACCAACTCCTTGCAGAGATGGATGGCTTCTCTACAGAAGCAGGCGCTGTTATAGTTCTTGCAGCAACTAACAGACCAGATGTCCTGGATAAGGCGTTGTTACGCCCAGGACGCTTTGACCGCATGATTGAAGTCCCATTTCCAGACGTAAAAGCCAGAGAGCAAATTCTGGTTGTGCATGCTAAAAACATCAAATTAGATCCTTCTGTTAATTTATTGACGATTGCTCGCGGAACGCCAGGATTTAGTGGTGCGGACCTAGCAAATTTGCTCAATGAAGCAGCCCTGCTCGCCTCCAAGCAAAATCTCAAAACAGTCACTATGGCACTTTTCGAAGCAGCCCGAGACAAGATCTTGATGGGCTCAGAACGCAGAACCCTCCAGTTTACTGATTTAGAAAAGCGTATGACGGCCTACCATGAAGCTGGCCATACACTCCTCAATCTGCTTCAACCAGAAACTGATCCCTTCCACAAGGTTACCATCATCCCGCGTGGCCCATCCCTTGGCGCAACCTGGTCACTGCCAGATCGTGATAAATTTTGCCAAGTAAAAGAAGAGCTCTTGGCTAACATGATTATGATGTACGGTGGGTTACTTGCAGAAAAAATGATGTTTAATACCCAGACCACGGGGGTTTCTAACGACATTCAACGAGCTACAAAAATCGCCCGTGCTATCGTCAGCCGCTTTGGGATGACGTCAGCCCTTGGCCCAATTGTTTTTGAAACAGGGCAAGAACACCCGTATCTTGGCCGCGATATTCAATCAGCCCGCGAATTCTCTGAGCATACTGCCCAGCTGATCGATGAAGAAGTAACTAAAATTGTTAATGAATGCTACGAAAAGGGCAAAAAACTTCTTGAAGCACACAAAGACAAACTGGTTCTTCTGGCTGAAACATTGCTTGAAAAAGAGACTTTGCAAGCCCAAGAAGTATATGACCTCCTTGGCATGGAACCAAGAGAAACACATTCGTTTGCTGAAACTACGGTGAAAAGCTGAAAAATAATTTCTAATTGAACTTTGATAATGTTTTTTTAGTTGCCGTCTTTTAAAAAAAAACATTTTTGTTACACTGTTATTCTTAAAATAGCTTTGACTTGTGAAAGGGCACAAAATGGCAAATATATGCCTCATCTGCGACAAAAGACCGACTGTAGGAAACTTGGTAAGTAACGCCAATAACCGTACTAAACGTTGGATTTATCCAAACGTTCACGTAATGCGTTTTACACTTAAAGGACAACGCGAAGTCCGCCGCGGTGCTGTATGTACCAAGTGTGTAAAAGCGGGTAAAATTGAAAAAGTTGTATAACGACATCAAGACTTGTTATAAGGAAATAGTAGCATGGCAAATCTGAAGCAAAGCAAAAAACGCGCGTTGCAAAACGTAAAGCGTCGCCTAGTAAACCAAGCAAGAAAGTCTGAGATCAAAACTCTGACTAAAAAGTTCAATGAAGCAGTTGTGGCAAAAGATACCAAAACCGCTCAAGACCTTTTGAAGCTTGCTGAAGCGAAAATCGCGCGTGCACGTGGCAAAGGCGTTTTTGAAAAAAATACTGCCTCTCGTAAAATCAGCAGGCTTGCCAAGCAATTAGCAAAGTAAAGGGCTGGCGGAATTTTCATCTCGATCGTACCTCACTAGAGCTGCCTTAGTTGGTCGTTATATGATGAAGGATGGATAATGATGAAATCCAGCGAGCTACTCGTTATTGTTGATTCTGTTGAAGAAGCTGTAAAGTTTTATACAGAAAAGCTTGCTTTTGATCTTGTTGATACTCAGGTGAATGTTGAAAGTAACAATCACTTGGTATCAGCACGAGTCAAAAAAGGCAAATGCTCTATCTTGTTTAAAGCTCCAACCGTTGAAGAGCTTGCCGATTTTAGTTTCATAAAGCGCTGCGCTAGTCGATGTGCTGGGCTGTATCTTGAAATGAAAAAAGGCGCTGATCGTTATTTTCAACGGTGCAGTAAAAAGGGCGTAAAAATTGTCAGTGAACCAAAAACAGTTGATGGGCATAAAACTTTTATTCTCAAAGATCCCTTTGGAATGAAGTTAATTATTTCTGAGGTTCCTGAAAAAGTTGCAGCATCCCCTGCCCTTTTCGCTGGCATGTCGATCCCGGAACGTGAACTTATACAGAAAACACGTAAGGAGAGCGATGTTTTAGACGAGATGGTTTCACATCTTCGCAAATTTGGTATTTTACGCCGAGCGGGCAAAAAATACGCAAAAGCACGACTCAAGCAAATTCTTAAGAAAAACAAATCATAATTCCGTAAGATTGACCCATGGCCAACACGTCCCCGAGCACCGTCATTTTACAAATCAAAGAGCTCACCAAAGTTTTTCATGATAAAAATAAGGCTATACATGCGCTCAAGGGAATTTCTCTGGATATTTATCAGGGCGAGATCTTGGCATTGCTCGGCGTTAACGGCGCCGGGAAGACAACACTGTCCTCCATCCTTGTTACGCTCAATCCACCGACATCTGGGGACATCCTGTTCAAGGGGAAATCAATCTATACGGACCTTGCAAACTATCGGCAAGCCTTAGGCTTCTGCCCTCAGCGCCCAAACCTCGACTATGAACTGACAGTCGAGGAAAACTTATATTTTGCTGGTCGTTACTACCTTGTCCCAGAAGAGCAGCTTACGTTGCGCGTTACCTCATTACTCCAGCAGTTTGAATTAACAAAATACGCTTCATTCAATGTTCGCGGGCTCTCAGGCGGCTACAAACAGCGGCTCCTGATTGCACGCTCACTAGTACACTCACCAGAAGTTGTCATCATGGATGAACCAACCGTAGCCCTTGACCCAAATATTCGGCATCAGCTCTGGGATAAAATCAAAGAGCTCAAGCAACTTGGGATTACCGTTATTCTTACCACCCACTACCTTGACGAAGCGGAAGTGCTCTCCGACCGTGTGTGTATTCTGAATACTGGCAATATCTTACTAATCGACAAAGCCGCCAATCTGAAGCAGCAATTCAACATGCCTAATCTTGAAGAGGTATTCCTACACCTCACCAACGAGGAAGCGGCCTAGGCACTTTTTTTCAACCCTGCAAAAGAACCCTTAACATTATCCTCATGCAACTGCTGAATAGCAGTAAAGCCTTCAGAATTGCTTACGATCGTTTTTCCATTACTCCGAGACGCAACACACGCAGCATTATCCAGCTTTGAACGATAATAAAAGTCGACCTGGTCGGCAACTAAATACTGGGGTAATCGCGCGAAGAATGCTGTATTTTTATTATGAAAATCTTCCCAAGTACATTGCACAACACCACGCGCCCGACGCGCATGCTCTGACTCTTCCCGTACAGCCTCATTACAGGTAATGTGCAATAGATGAATTTTTCGGCCATACACATTTTTCAGTGTAGCAAATATCTTTTCTAAGACTGCTGCTGGTGCGGTCATGGTGGTTCCATGAGCAACAGCGTACCCATTACGCAGAGCTTTTGCTAAAAAGTAGTTTGCAAGAAAATTGGAAGCATCGCGCCAATGATTATAAGCCTCTTCAGGAGTGCGTTTTTTAGCCGCTAAATCAGCCTTATACGTTTTTTCCATACGCAAGAGAGCTGCCCTATCAGGATCAGCATACACAAACTGTATCTCTGAATTTTTCATATATCCTTCTAAAACTGTAGACTTTCCAGCACCTGGCCCACCAGCCGTTGCAAGATAGATTGGAGCCTTTGTAGCCCCAGCAAAAAGCGACTCTTGCAAGCTCAATAGATCTGCATAAATTAATGACAGCTCATCAGTAGAGTAGCGTGCTAAGAGTTTGCGGTTCACGTCTTTTGCTAAAAAGTGCTCGTTGGCGAACGCTGCCTCTTGTAGCGGATCAAAAAACTGTTCTATATATTTTTCCGACGACAAAGAGACTGGGGTGGGAACAACCTCTTTTTCCGTTGCACAACATGCCAAAAAAATAAGGGCCACTAGTCCAAAAAATGCCGTCATGAAAAAATCTCCTGGGATATGTTTTTAATTGTACGCAGAACAAGAAAGAGAATAATATAACCAATAAAAAAGGCCACCCCTTAGGATGGCCCTATCTTACAATATCGCTGTAAAGACGCTATTTCTCTTCAGGTTCTTGATCTTTAACTGAAGAAGTACGACCAGAACTGTGGGGCTTGGTGTATGCCAGCGTTCGCTGCGCTGCTTTTTGCTGTTGCTCTCGCACATCAAATTTTACCACGAGCACACGAGTATTTTGGTCAAATGACATGGTGTAGCTATCTTCATTAACGTCTTGCGGTAGCTGATGCACTACCTTAAGTAGCCCATTTTCCATGGTTGCCCGCGCACTCTCCTGGCCTTGTTTAAAAACAACCCCATCTTTAACCATTACAGTTGACGAGTACGAGTACGAAGAATAAGAGCGTCTGTCTGCATCGCTTTTGCTTCCCTTAGTTTCCTCTACAGGAGATATCGCTTCAATTTCTAGCTCTTTGACCTCGGCATTAAATCGGTCCCTGGAAGAATTAATCATGACCTTAGGAGCCTGTTTACCGTAATTTTCACTCAAAGTAACGGTTACGGTATAGAAATCACCATCCAAGCTATGCTGCAAAGTATAGTCTGATTGTGCTCCAGACGCATCAGCCCGATGCGCTTTAGCCATGCGCTCAATGTCTGCGATAGCCTCACGCTGCTTACGCATCATACGGTCAAGATCTGCAAACGGGTCACCAAAGAACGCTGATGCCGACTGCTGGGTTGCTGTTAAAACCAAACTGCATAGAACTAAATGCTTTTTCATAAAAAATCCTCCTGTAAACAAAAAGATGTTTTAAAACAATACCTGTAATTATTATTATGCAGTTTTTACTATTTCGTCAAACGCTTTTTTTAGCGTTTGATATGTCTGCTCAAGGGCTGATGAAACCACTTTTGTATTCCCTATTGTTTCCAGAAAATTTGTATCCCCCCGCCACCGAGGCAATACATGCACGTGCAAATGCGCTGGAATGCCACCACCACCAGCAAGACCAAGATTAATACCCACATTGAAACCTTGGGCTTCCATAGATTTTTCTACCACAGGCATTACGGTTGTAAGCACCTCCATTATTTCACTACGAACGTCAACATCAAGATCATGGAGCTCAGCCTTGTGGGCAAATGGCAAAATCATCATATGGCCAGCGTTATATGGAAATCGGTTGAGAATAAGGGCACAATGCATAAACCGTTTAACGATAAAGTTTTGCTCATCATTATCTTCAGCAAACTGTTTACAAAAAACACAGTCCACGCTTTTTTTGCTCGTAGTATCGACTGGGCAAGCACCAGCAGAACCCTTGGTCACATAGTCATGCCGCCATGGTGCGTATAATAATTTTCTCATAAAATCCCAAACGTTTGTTGTAGCGCTTGTACAAATGTTGCTTCGTTTCTTCGCCCAGAAATACGCCCTATCTCTTTACCATTTTGAATAAATAAAAATGTTGGAACGCTTCTAACAGCCTGGCCCTGAAGCTTAGCAAGAATAGCAGCTGAAGCAAGATTACTATTTTCTATGTTTAATTTTGCAAATGTTATCTTACCTGCATATCGCTCTGCCAGTTGCTCAATTAATGGAGCCATGGCCTGGCAAGGCATACACCACGTTGCATAAAAGTCGATAACTACTGGGCCATCATTAGCAAAAACTGCTCTCTCAAGATCATCCGCCGTTACAATTTCTACCACCTTGCCTGTGTCATTATTTTTTAGAGGCACTGGAGTGGGAGCTACGACCTTTTTCTTGGCCTCATACCCAACATCTTTAAGAGTCTTAATTGCTTGCAGTGCTGCCTTACAACCATCGCCAGCAGCAGTGACCGCCTGGACAAAATCACCATCACAAACATCTCCAACAGCAAAAACCCCTGGAATACTTGACTCCTGATGCTTCTTGAGAACAATAAAACCATGCTCATCAAGCTCAAGCTTACCTTCAAAAAGTCCCGAATTTGGCCGTGATCCAATCGCTAGAAAAACCCCATCAATAGCCATGCGCTGCAAATCTTGGGTTTGATTATTAAACAGTACAGCACCCGTCACCAGCTGCCCATCACCAATAACTTCACGCAATTCAGTATTGTAACGTACAGCAACATTCGGTTTTGCCAGCACCAGATCCCTTGCGCGAATATCTTTAGCCCTAAAAGCATCCTTGCGGACAAGAATAGTCACTTGGTCAGCAATCCCAGACAAATAGGAAGCCTCAGTGATAGCAGCATCACCACCACCAATAACCAAAACGGATTTACCCTGAAATAGTGAGCCCTCGCACACAGCACAATTACTTACCCCTTTACCCCAGTACCCATCATCCCCAGACTCCCCTGGAATGCCAAGCAAATTGGGCTCAGTTCCGGTAGCAACAATAACGGTTAAAGCCTTAACCGTACGGGCAGGCTCTGTATTCTGGCCCGAAGCAATTTTAATTTCGTAAGGCCATTTTCCTAAATCAACCCCAACAACGGTTTCATCTAGAATCTGTGTACCGCCTTGCACAACTTGGTTGCGAATACGCTCCACAATCGCTGCGCCAGGCTCATCTACAACGCCCGGCCAATTACGTACAGAATGCGACTGTGCAAGAGCCCCGCCCTTTTTAGGGCCACTCAGCAACAAAGCAGGCACCTTGGCCTGTCCGCAGTATAAACCCGCGGTCAATCCGCCAATACCGCCACCAATAATAACAACTGGGTACGTATCCTGATCAAGCACAATGCCTGAAAAACGTTCAGCCGACAACCGCGGCAACCGATTGCATTGGGCACATACAGCCAATAGAAACAACAATGATGATGCACGAATCAGACCATAAAAATTACGCATAGATTCCCTTCAAAAAATGTATCTTTCAAGATAAAAGATATCCAGGGAAAGTATCAAACGCAACAACTCTAAGGTCTGCCGAAAACAGCTCATTCATTTTGTAAAAATACAGCAGAGCAACCTTAAATTTGTATAATGTTATAAAAATATTTCTAGCGTTCAAACAATTTTAATTTATGCTAAGATTCCAGATAGAAATACTGTGTTGCTATCATTACAATAATATTTTTACACCATGAGGATGTCGTATGATAATTTTTAACCGCCTAGCTCTTCTTGCTGTCATCTGCACAGGGCTTACCCCAATACATGCAGGGCAGTCGTCAATAATTGAACGGGCAACTAAACAAGCACAAATGGCTGTTGCCTATGCAACAAAAACAGTAGGAAAAGGCAGAATATATGCTGAACAAAAATTGCACCAAGCGTACGAAAAAGTAAAAGCAAACCAAGGTAAATCAGCAGCTATTGGGGTAGTCGCTCTTTTGGTTATCGCTCTTGCAGCAAAAAAACATATCTGCCCATCAAATGCCAGCAAGGCTGCCTTGGCAAATACACGACGTGCCACAACAGTCGCAGGTAACACCTCAAGGGTAAACCTAAATGAAAGCGTAGAGAAGCTTGCAACACTCCCAGCACTACTTGCAGGATTGCCCGCAAAATTGGCAGCTAGAGTTAGCGCATTCTTAAGCAACCTTTCAGTAGAAGAGCTGGAAGCACTTAGGAATACTGTTAAGGAAATGCAATTGCAAGACGGCAACTAAATTTAAGCGTTAACTATGGCAAAAAAGGGCTGCTAGAAAACCAGCAGCCCTTTTTAATGTCTAATCAAATACTTCTTCCTGCACAGGAATAGCAACCCCATTTGGATCAACGAAACCACTTTTACATTCTATTGCGTCTACTTGGGCAACATTTCTCTGCTTATTTTCTCCATTGTTTTTATTCTGAAGCTTTTTCACACTTTGCTCGCAGTCTTGTAGGCGTTTTTCAAATGACTTAACGCTACTCTGGACTGATGCGATCTGAGCCTTAAGCTCTCGCAGATCATTGCCAAAATCGCTACGCACCGTGCTCATTGCCTCGTTCAAATCATCAATTCTACGTGATATTTTATCCAATCTACGCGATGAAGATTCACCCCCCCCACCACCACGAGATTCATTACGATTGCCACTTGTCATAGCATTACCAATCACACTACCCATCAACGAGCCACCAAGGCTCCCCGCAAAGGCTTCCCCGCCGCCGCGAGCATAAAGATGAGCACTCAAGGCGAGCAGCCCTGTTAAAAGAAGCTGTCTTTTATTTGCCATAAAAACCCTTTCTTACGGTCTTTTACGCATTACCACAATACCAAGAGCAATTACACCAAACAGCAAAATAATGACTATTGCCATCAATACCATGTAGATAGAATGCCCACCAACAGATTTTTCTTCTGCTAAGCGACGCTCAAGATCGCGACGATCCATTTCTCGCTCCAGACGAGCTACACGCTCACGTTCTTGGTCAATACGTGCTTGTTCAGCACGATCTTCCACACGACGAATGCTATCATTACGGTGACTACTGTTCTGTGCAGCAGACGTCAGCATCGTACCAATAGCAAGACCGCCAATTGCCCCAGCAACGGCATCCCCTCCTCGAGCAAAAAGAACAGCATGCTGAGCACTAAGGGCCAGCAATAACCCCAAGATCTTTGTGTAGTTTTTCATAAATCCCCCCAGAAAAACTTTAACGTCCCCGTTTTAGGCGGTAGACTAACATACAATATTTGTTAGGTTACAAAGTCCGCTATTAATCAGTCAATACATTAACCTGAGGAGTCAGCATGGATCGTATGTTTCAGCTTATTGGTAAAGAGCTTGCCCGCCAAGAAGCCTGCATTGACCTCATTGCTTCTGAGAATTACACCAGCACTGACGTTCTTGCTGCAACCGGAAGCGTTCTAACTAATAAATATGCTGAAGGATACCCAAGCAAACGGTACTACGGCGGCTGCCAGGTAGTTGATGAAGTTGAAGAGTACGCCCAAGAGCTAGGCAAAAAATTATTCGGTTGTGACCACATCAATCTCCAGCCTCATTCGGGGGCCAGTGCTAATTTTTCCGTTTTTCTTGCGCTCCTTAACCCTGGTGATACAGTACTTGCAATGAACCTGGCGGCAGGAGGGCACCTCACTCATGGGCACCCGGTCAACTTCTCCGGCAAACTGTACCGCTTTATTCATTACGGCGTTAACAAAGAAACAGAGCAACTAGATTATGATGAGATTGAAAAGCTGGCCATTAAGCACAAACCAAAACTCCTAATTGCAGGAGCATCCGCCTACTCACGCCTCATGGACTACCATCGCCTAGCTGCCATCGCAAAAAGCGTCGGTGCTTATTTTATGGTAGACATGGCACACATTGCTGGCCTTGTTGCTACCAAGTGCATCCCGAGCCCCGTTCCCCATGCAGACATCGTCACCAGCACCACCCACAAAACATTGCGAGGCCCTCGTGGCGGCATGATTTTATGCACGAGCGCATTAGCTGCACAAATTAATAAAGCGGTTATGCCCGGCAGCCAGGGTGGACCGCTGATGCACGTCATTGCGGCCAAGGGGATTGCTTTTGCTGAAGCACTACAACCAGCCTTCAGCACCTACAGCAAACAAATTATGCTCAACGCCACCGCCATGGCAAACACATTTACCAATCTTGGCTACAAGCTGGTGACTAATGGCACAGACACGCACCTGATGCTCATTAATCTGCAACCAACACCACATGGTGCCCTGCAAGGGAATAATATTGAAGCACTTCTTGAATCCTGTGGCATTATCGTCAATCGCAATGCCATCCCGTTTGATACACTATCTCCTATGATCACCAGCGGCATTCGTATCGGCACCCCGGCCATCACCACCCGTGGTATGAAAGAAGCAGACTCGGTTGCAGTCGTCAAGCTCATCGACACCGTCATTAAACAGCGCGAAAATCCAAGAGAGCTTGATAATGTACGCAAACAAGTAGCAGCACTGTGTCGACAATTTCCCGTCTATGCAAAAAAACAATCTATTCAACCAAAACAATATCATCATGAGGTTTAACCAAGCATGATTACGTATGCAGATTTTGAAAAAGTAGATATTCGTGCCGGCACTATCATCACTGCTGAAGTATTTCCAGAGGCCCGCAAACCAGCCTACAAACTGAGTATTGATTTTGGCCCTGAGATTGGAATCAAGCGCTCTTCGGCGCAAATCACCACGCACTACACCCCCGAGCAATTGGTAGGCAAGCAAATCATTGCCGTCGTTAATTTCCCCGTCAGGCAAATTGGACCATTCTTCTCAGAGGTCCTTACTCTGGGCCTCCCTGATGCAAATGGGGCAATTGTACTTGTGCCCGCAGAAATTCCAGTCCCCAATGGCAGCAAGCTCCACTAAGACCGGCTAAACCATTGCTCCATGCAGCACCAATGTGCTACCATCAGTCAGAAAAATCTACTGATCACACTTTTCAGGGAGAAAGTATGAAAAAAACCCTCACAAACGCCAATCTCATTAAAGGCATGCTAGCAACAATGTTCGGTTCGATACTCATCATCGTAACCTACGGTATCATCTTCAAGATGCTTCTATTTACTATTGGTTTTATCCTCCTGCACCGTGGCTTGCAAACGCTCAGCCCAGACGCCCTTGAGCAGATGACCAAAATGGCAAAGCGTTTGTTCAAAAGCATCATAGCAAAATAAGTTTACAAAAAAGAT
>JBIIJF010000016.1:0-11202 GCA_044234015.1 Candidatus Babeliales bacterium | reverse complement strand
ACGGGACAACCAGAGTGCCAGGCTTCCATTGCCATGTTCAAAGCAAGCGCCGTTTTACCCATTGATGGTCGCGCTGCCAAAATAAGTAAATCACCACGCTGCATGCCAGATGTCATTGTGTCAAACTGCTTAAATCCTGTTGTGGTACCGGTAATTCCTTCATGCGATGCCTTAACTTGCCCCAGCTGCTGAAAGGTTTTTTTCAAAATAGCATCAAGCCGCACAAAAGTTGGCGCCGCTAAATTATTAGAAATCTGAAATATTTTTTGTTCAGCAGCATCAAGCACAGAATCAATCTCTTCGATATTCTGATCATAGCACGAGCTAATGATACTAGCTGCAGAATGAATAAGCTCACGCAGCATAGATTTATCTTTAACAATCCGTGCGTGCTGCGCAATAAGTCCCATGGAGGGAATGTCTTCTTGCAGCTCCATCAAATACTCAATGCCACCAACTTCGGCAAGCATTTTTTGTTTTTCAAGCTGATCTTGCAGAACAAGAAGATCACATTTTTTGCCAACCTGAACAATATCGATGATTGCCTGGAAAATGCCCTGATGTTGGCGTGCGTAAAAATCTGAAGGACGTAAAATGTCGGTTACCAGCGTAAGATTTTGATCATCCAATAAAATTGCCGACAGCACTGCCTTTTCTGCGTCAATGCTTGTCGGCAAACTTTTACCAAGCAGCTGCTCAGTACCATTGGATGACTCTTTACGCCGGAGATAGGTTCCGGGTGTGTAGTCAGCCATATTCTGCTTTTTTTATACTGCCTGTTTTAATGCTTCAACGTTTAGTGTTACTTGTGGCTGGTGCTTTGCAGATAATCGAATCGTTACTTTGTGCTCACCAACAACTTTAATTGGCATTGGGAACTCAACCTGCTTTCTATCTACAACAACACCTTTTGCCTTGAGAAGTTCAACAACTTCATCAGCGCCAATCGAACCATACAACTTACCATTGTCATGGACGCGCTCTTTGATTGAGAGACGAAGTGTTTTAAGATGCTCTGCAATCATTGCAACTTTGCTGTTCAGTACTTCAACAGCTACTTTTTCTTTTACTTTTTTCTGTTTAAAAAATTCCATGTTAGAAGGGGTAATTTCCACTGCTAATTTTTTTGGAATTAAGAAGTTGGTCGCATAGCCTTCTGACACAGTGATAATGCTACCAGCGATACCAATACGTTCGACATCTTTAAGCATATATACTTGCATAACAGCTCCTTGTTGATCATGGGAAACTCTATTTTTTCAATGCTATAGTGTAGCAGCCGTAGTGTCCAATGTACACAACGGGAACACCAGAAAAATGACTTTTCAGCATTGCTAGCAACAGAAGCCACCGCCTGAATAATCCCGTGTACCAGCTATCATTAACAAAGGCCATAACTATATCAGCCTGCCCTCTTCGTAATGGCTGCATAAAAAATTCGTAGCACAACAGCGGCCTCACACTGCACCCTTGTACCTTAAAAAAAGAGGCGCCCAAGGCATCACTCCCAACATCACTGTAGACATACTCAGAAGCCCACCGTCTGAGCGTCGGTTCAAGCCATTGCCATGCCGGTGGTATTGCTTCGACAAAGGGCACCATTATTCGCTTAACATAAAAATTTATTATCAGACCATTTCTGCAATGATACACAGCCTGATAGTTTTTTTGCTGCCGTGTCAAGATCGCCCCAAGCAAAACATCATTATTCGCCCGTGGCGCAAGCAAACCAAGCAGCTCCTGCAAATTATTGAGGGGGAATAAAAAGGCGCTCTCTGGGCCAACGATAATCGTGCTATTTTGACCAAGGCGCGCTGTTATTTTTCTACCGAGACGACAAGCAACAGCGTGTGGGTTTGCGGCCCATGGCGCAGACATCCCCCACGCACGATTAACTACTGGTTGCACATAGGCTAGGTTATGCAGCACCTCAGGCAATGGATGTTTTTTATAATCCATCACCATGCTCACCAGCTGCAAGAAAGATGAATAACAACCCAACGGCAGAACAGGATTGCAAAACGGGTAGCCCCTCCCAAGGCCCAAGGGGACAAGACCATACTGATCGATGACCATAAAAAAAAATACCATTGGTAGCAATCCAATCATGCGCCAACGTTTCACGCTCACAAACCCAAGGGCACAAAACAGTAGCCCAGCGAGTAGTGCAAAATAAAAGATAATCACTGCAACCGCACACAGCACCACGGGATGAGAAGAAATGTGACGCACAAGAGCATCACCAAGCCAATGGAAATGCCAACCAAAAACAATAAATCCCCAGCTCAGCCCTGCACAAAAAAGAGATTTTTGATCTCCATCCACCCAGCACAGTGCAATGATACTGGGCACGACTAACCAGGCACACACCGGCAAGCACAACCAAGCAAGATTATATGCAAGCGCCGAAAGTAACGTGATGCGCCACAAGGTACAATTGACCATCTTCTCCCTGCTGCTTTTCAACCAAGAACCGAACTGTTTGCGCTACCCCAGTATCAAGGGTTATAACAACGACCAAAACATCATTCCGCCACAAAAGTGTTGCAGTCAATCCCCCAACCCGCTGCATCAGTGCCGGCAGCCGTATGGCAACACTACCACTCTGCTTTGCAACTGCCGCATACCCTTCAAACTCGTTACGTAAAGCACCCCAACAAGCATCATAGGCAGCATTCATTGCCCACCATGATTGATACCACTGCTCCCGCTGCTGCAAAACGGTCCCCTGCATTGCCCATAATCGCCACAACTGCAATGAGGTGGTTGTCAGCACGGCCAGGGTAACAAGCACAAGGATAGTTGCATTACCGCGCATAGGCTACCCACCTGCTACGTGGCCTAAATAATGCCTGCTGCTTTCCTTGCGCCGTCTCCAGCTCAACAACACAACCGGTGATGTGTGGTAGCTTTTCAGCACGTTGCGGCTTAAGCGTAACAGCTAGCACCCCATCACAGGGCACGGGAGCCACCCTTCGCTGCCGCCATTGGTCTTTTGTGTAGTCAAAAAAACCCTGCTCCCGCATAAGAACCCCTCGTGTGCAAGAGTAGCCAACATCATATTGCACAAGCTGCTGTTTATCATTCAAAAATTCTTTTCTAAAAACGCCCTTTCCTATTGACCAGTTGGTCACCTTGCAGCTGGCACTGGCAATGTCCCGCATGATCACATCTAACCCAAGGGCCTGAGCAAGAGCGCTGTGTTGCTGCTTAATTGCCCTGCTAGACCAGTCGCGTATGATGCTGCAGCTGCTCATCATAACAACGGCAACACCTGCAAAAAGCACCATGTAAACGAGTAATTCCATGAGCGTGAATGCGGCACACTCGTTTTTCACAGTACATCCCTAACAAAAAAGCACGACAGTGGCTTACCAGAAGACACAGCGCGACACTCAACAATCACAAACGTTCTACCTGAAAGGGTTTCTGTATATATTTTCTCGCTAATGCCTTTTGATGGGGGTGATGCCATCTCAACATGCTGCTGTAGGGCAAAAACAAGGTCCATGCGCCCTCCCAGGGCACGTTGGCCAATGACTAAGTGCATTAACAAGCCACCCATAGCCGTTATGCCAACAGCAAAAATACCCATAGCTACAACGAGCTCCAGCAATAAAAAACCAGCTTCTTGACTCTGGCGCATAGAATGCCTTAAATTTATATTAGAAAATTTAACTCGGGTAAAGCCCTGGAGAAAGTATGAAACCGTTATTTGTTTTTCATCTCCGTACCTTTGCAGTGGCTCTTGTAGTAGCTGTACTATTTTCATGTCGGTTTAGCAACGTTTTGACGAATATCCCAAGCGATGCAGATGTTGCCGCGCTAGAAGCAATGCTCCCACCCGATTTTGATTTTAATAGTTTTATGGCAGAGCTTGAAAAAGAGCTGGCAGCTATTGAAGCCGGTGAATCTGGTGGCCTTGGAGGAACCGGGCCAGCCTCTGGAAAAAAGCCTGCTCCATACGGTGCCGATGCCTTTGACCTAAAACCAACCAGCTCCTCTTCAACCAAAAACTCTCCTGCAAGCACTGATGCAACAACACCAACTGATGATGCAATTTCTACTGACCCAGAGACACTTATTACCACACCGCCAATGGTTACCGTCCGCAGCAATGGCAAAGAGATGACGCTCCCACATAAAAAGGCTGATGAGGCGTTGTGCTCCTACGTCAACGACATTCTGCAAGCACTTGCAAGTATTGATCGAAGTGCCATGGGTATCAGTAATGAAGAGTTTATTGAATACTATCTTAATGAAATCAGCCCTGCCGTGATCAGCGCGCGCGTTGCCATGGAGGCAATGCTCGATAAAAAAGCATACCGTGTTGCTGTCCTCAACCCACCAAAAGAGGTTGCAAAAACGCTTGATGAGTACCGAAAACAAATTATCTCTGCACGTCGCCAATGGATGAAACTTGCCAATGAACTGGCCATCAGCGAACAAGATGAAATTCGTGATGAAGCTGGCATGCAAGCAGAGCTCTCCAGCCTCCTTACAAAACCTGCTATGGAATCAGCCACAGCAACCGTATTGGCACCGATTGGAGATACCAAGAAAGCAGCTCAACCAAAAACAGAAAAAATTGCACGCCCAGCTGAAGCAGTACAAACCGACCAATCTTCTGAAGAAGAAGCCTACTTTGAAGCAATGATGCAAAAATTTGCCGATAGCAAAACCAAAGCACCGCTTGATCTACCGGGAGATCTATTATGAAAATGCGCATTGCCATAACCATTATGTGCGGCATTATGCTTGTATCTTTTTATGCCATGAGCATTGCCGGCAGCATGACCCCCAAAAAAGCATCGGTACCGGCAGTTAAAAAATCTGCTGCTGGATACACCCCGGATCTTTCTCCACGTGAACGCAAAATTGTTAACGGATTACAAAAACCCCTTGAATTATTGGTAACAGGCACAGAAAAAGTACTTGAACTTGATGGTGCCAAAAAACGCCTTGAGGAACAAAAGCAAGAGCACGACAAAGTGGTTAAAGATGCACAAGCCCGATCAAAACGCTATGCAAACAGCAAGCGCGGTGGTAGTGGCAGCGGCAGTAGTGGTGGCTATGGTCGAGGTGGTGGCGGTGGCTATGCACAACCGTACCGCGGTGGTGGCGGCTACAACCCGTACGCTGGCAGACAATATGCTGGCAGCAATGGGTATCCGTATGGCACTAACAGCAACAACCCCTCCTCAAGCCCAACAACTACGCAACCAGAAAGCAACGCCCCTTCACCTAGCCCAGATACCAACAACAGTGGCAATATTATTGGGCCGAATAACGAGAAAGATCAAGCTGCTGAGGCCGCCAAACAAGCCGCTCTGAATAAAAAAATAAGTGATGCTATTGATTTAACCGAGCGCATCAGCAGAACGATGAAACGCATACCGACTAATGATGCTACCCGTTATGAGTTGGCAATTGAAGACCTGCAAGAAGAGCGTGTATTTAGCCAACTTAACGATGCCGTGAGGGAGCTAGCAACACAGCGTGCACAAGAACAAGCCGCTGCTGAAGCTAAGAAAAGTAATGAAACAACCCCAAGCACACCGACTGCCGGCGCCAAAAAAGATGCAACAAGCACAGCACTGACCGGCAAAGCCAAAGAGCTCGACACAGCCCTTGTCAGCGCCTACCGCTCCATTTTGCCACACGTCATGTTTGCTGCAACAAAATCTAATGCAGATAGCAGCGCCCAAGAACTTTTACGTGGTGACATGCAACAAGTTGGTCAAGCAGCGATCACTGCGGAAGCACAAAAGCGTAGTAGAGATCTGATGGCTGAATGGCAGAAAAAATATCCTGACCATGAGATTGATAAAGCAACGCTCACTGCTTTTGCAGGAGCACCAACAGCCGTCCCAGCTACGGTTACCGCACCGGTCACACGTGGCCTACCAGGTGCACCAGGTGGCGCACCTGCGGCGGCTGCCCCAACAACACGAGCATTCACCGCAGCTACCGCCGCAGCAACGGCTGGAGCAGGGGCTGATCAGATAGCCGCCTTTAAGAATTCTTACCGTCAAGAGTTGGAAAAACGCTACAGCGAGCTCAAAGAGCGCCGTAAACGCTTTGCCGGCTTCAACCTTGAAACTGGCGAACTCGGCACACTGGACAACGAGCTTGTTGACTGCAGACGCCTTATTAAACAATTGCAATAGCCACACGAAAGGCACAGAACAATGGATACTAAATTTTTAGTAAAATGCCTGGTACTGAAGCTGTTTTTTACCTGTGTACTGTGCCTGTCTGTGCTCACCATAGCTGGCAGCCTTACTCTGTTATAAGGTGCAAATCAGATGGATCAACGGCTAGCAAGCCTTTGATAACAGCAATAATCTCATCATTCTCAGTTTTATTAGCACTTGTTAAGATTTGGGCTTTCATCTCTTGGGTTAACAGGGCGAAATAATGCTCCTTAATATAATTTTTAGCAAATGCCTCAAGGTCGCGTACCAAGTTATCAGATTCAGGAAGGCGTTGAATTCTAGTACATAATTCATTACAAAGTTTTGTAGCTGAATCTTTTTCAACGAGTTTTCTCCTGCGCGAAGGACCACCAGCACACTGCCGCCAGATAGGCCCTGGGCTAAACCTCACAGAGGACCCTTCCGGCGGGGAAGCAAAATGTTCGCCCGCTGGTGCCCCTTTCTTGTACGTGAAAAGAGGGGCTCTTGCTCTTTTTTTCGCTTCCTTGACCAGATCTGCGTTACTATTGCTACCTGCTGCCCCATAAACCTATGGTGCAAAGCATCCCACCAACACAACGAGCATTAAATATCTGTAAATCATGATGTAATCAACCAAGTGAAAAATATTAAATCGATACAATTGTACTGCAACGCTGGCACAAACCATCAGCATGCGCTGACGGCGTCCACTGCCAACAACGTGGGCACTTAACCCCACCACAGCGATAGGCTATTACGCCAAGCCATGGCAAGGCGGCCTGGTCATCAACGAGTGCGCTGGAGAGCTGCACTTCGGAAACAATCAGCCACTCTTGTAAAAATTGTTCAACAGACTGCTGCTTGGCAACACTGGCAAAGAACGCCGTCAATACCTGGTTTTCCGGTGATGCCGGGTCAAGCACCAACTTCACACCAGCCTCGTACGGATGTTTTACCAGCCCTTGTTCACGCAGGGGCTCAATGCTTTTGAGCACGGCACTGCGCAAGGTTTCCAGCGCATCCCAAGCCTGTTTGTTTGCTGCAACCAATGATGGCACAGCAGCAAACTGCTGCAAATGCACAGATTTTTCTTTGTTTTTTTGATACGTGTCGGTAATTTCTTCTGCCAAAAATGAGAGCACCGGTGCCATCAAATGTGCCATTACATCAAGGGTATGGTAGAGCACGGTCTGTGCTGAACGACGCTGCACGCAGTCAGCTTTTTCAACATACAGCCGGTCTTTTAAAATATCCAAATAAACGGCACTCAATGTTTGTGTGCAGTAGTTATTTAATCCCTGCACCACCGCAGAAAAAGCGTAATCGTTGTATGCTTTGCGAATAGTTTCATCCAGTTCGGCAAGCTTGAGCATGGCGTACTGGTCAACGGGAAGCATATGTTCCGGCGCCACAGCATGCACGACATGGTCATAATCATAGATATTTGCAATCATGAACCGGCAGGTGTTACGAATCTTGCGGTAGATCTCTGCAACATTCTGGAGAAGCTTTTCAGAGATCACCAAATCGCCCTCAAAGTCAACGCTGCCAACCCACAGGCGCAAAATATCGCGGCTGTACTTGGTCATCACTTCGCGCGGCTCAACACCGTTGTTCAAAGATTTAGACATCTTGCGTTTCTGCTCATCAACCACGTAACCGTGTGTTGCAATCGCACGCATTGGTGCATGGTCATACAAGATCATGCCGCACAGCAAAGCACTCTGGAACCAACCACGATGCTGGTCTGAACCTTCAAAATAAAGATCAGCCGGTAGGCTTAAATTTTCTAAATCACGGAACAAGACCGCGTAGCTGCTCACACCAGAGTCAAACCACACGTCCAAAATATCACGCTCAAGACGGTGCTTTTCAAGATCAGCGTTACCGCAACCACCGCAGGCAAAGCCAGCAGGCAACAAACCCTCACTGCGCAGCAATCCTGGCGTCATGCGGTCCCAAAACTCAATACCATCCTTGGCAACACGGTCAGCAACGGCATTAATCAACGGTGTGTCTAAGAACGCCCATTCGCATTGGTTACACAAAACAGCAGGAATCGGGACGCCCCACTGGCGCTGACGAGAGATGCACCACTCGGTTCGGTTAGCAATGAATGAGTTTAAACGTGCTTGGCCACGAGCTGGCACAAAGGTGATGCGGTCAATTTCGGCACGAGCACGCTCAACTAAATTATTTTTTTGCAGGTCACAAAACCACTGGTTGGTTGCACGGAACATCAAGCCGTTGCGGCAACGCCAGCAATGTGGATACGAGTGATTAAGAGAGGTTTTGTGCAGCATGCGGTTTTGTTCTGCTAATTTTCTGATAACCCAAATTTGCCCATCAGCAATTGGCATTCCTTCAAGCTCAACCGGTGCGATGCCCTTGGTGTAGCACCCATCCGCACTGAGCGGCGAGAAAATTTCTAGGCGATTTTTTACCCCAAAAACATAATCTTCTGGTCCGCAGCCAGGTGCTGAGTGCACGCATGCGGTACCGTCGCCAATTTGCACCATGCTGTCTAGCAGCGCTGGCACAGTCAGGCCTTCAATAAACGGATGCTCAACCTGTTTGCCTTCAAACACCACAGAGTCACACATGGCAAGCTCTTGGTAGTCAAGGCCAGCCGTTGCGCACACTTTTGCCGCAAGCTCTTTGGCTACAATAAATGCTTCATTTTCGGTGCGTCCTTGCATCACGGCATACTCGGCGGTTGGATGCAGCACGACGGCACGGTTCAATGGCAAGGTCCACGGCGTGGTTGTCCATACCGCAAAGCTTATTTTTAAATCTGGTTTTTGTTCAAAAAGAAATGGGAACGTCATGCGGGCCGTTGCGTCCGGCAGCGGAAACAGGACGTAGATGGATGGGTCTTTGCGATCTTTGTACTCAATTTCTGCTGTCGCAAGCACGGTCTGGCACGCACCACACCATGGCACGGTTTTGAGCTTGCGCTCGACGTGTCCCTTAGCCACAAACGTCCCAAAGGCGCGCACAATGTCCGCTTCGTAGGCAGGATCCATGGTGCTGTAGCGGCGCTGGTAATCTGCCAGCTTGCCAAGCTCTTTGAGCTCTTTTTCTTGCTGCACCATCCACTTGGTTGCAAAGTCACGGCAGTATTTTTTAAAGGTGGCACGGTCAACGCTTTCACGCTTGTTTTCAAGCCCAAGCTCGGTTGTTACTTTGAGTTCAATAGGAAGTCCGTGGCAATCCCACCCTGGAACCAATGGTGCATGAAATCCCTGCATCCGCTTGGCCTTGCAAACCGTGTCTTTGAGAATGTAGGTCAGTGCATGACCGATGTGCAGATGGCCGTTTGCGTAGGGAGGACCATCGTGCAGAATAAATTTTTGTGCGCCCTTGTTTTGAATAGTCGCTTTGGCATGTAAGCCATCAGCCTCCCAGCGAGCAAGCAGCTCGAGCTCTTTTTCCTGTGCATTTGCACGAATAGGAAACGCTGTCTGCTGGAGGTTTAACGTTGCTTGATACGGGTTCTTTTGGCTTTTATCTTCCATGGCGACTACCTTTGTATGGTAAAAGGGCGATGTACAAATCGTAAGGAGTCTACCACAAGCAAAGAAAAGTGGTATCCCCTAAAACGTTGTCTTTCAGAAATCCCAAGATGCCACATGCGCTCCGGTTTGCCCGAAACAAAGATTATTGGGATGTTGTCTTTGAGACGATCTCCAACACACGGCTAATCAAGGTCGTCAATCGACGCTAAGCGCTCCTGGTAGCGCCCACCAAGAGGTTTTGCAGCAAGCCAGGCCTGCACAATCGCACAGGCCTGCTCAACGGTTATAAAATCTGCAGGCAAAACGAGAACGTTAATGCCATCATGCTCGCGAGCGATGCTTGCCACTTCTGGCCGCCAACAAAGCCCCGCAAAGATGCCAGGGGTACGGTTAGCTGCTATCGCCATGCCAACGCCAGAGCCACAAATCAGGACGCCAAGCGTCGCTTGACCACTGCTCACAGCAGCAACCACGCGTTTTGCAAAAACGGGATAATCTGACGAATCAGCACTCTGCGCACCAATATCAGTCCATGCAATTGCCGGTAATGCAGTAACGATGGCGTTCTTCAACGCAAAACCGCGGTGATCAGCCCCAATAGAGATCGTCAGCATGATTCACCTTTTTTTTCTTGCTTATATTTTCCTGGCTCCATACAAGATCTGCCTTGTAGGCCGGCGACTTAACGACTAGATGCATATTTTTGTACGTTTGTTTGTTCAGCAGCCAGACCTGGCCAGCGTTGAGGGGGAATTTAACGAGGTAGCAGGTTTTGAACGCATTGAACGCTTTGCCAAACAGCTGCTGGTACTCGGCTTCCAAATCACACTCTTTAATGCTCTCTGCTGGTACCACGTGCTTGTCGATGTGCACGAACAGAGTCCATGCCGTCATCGGATCGCTCAGTGAAGTATTCTGGCCACGCTGTTCAACAAGTACATAGAAGGCGAGCCAGTGGCGTGTCTCTTCCAGTTGCCGCTTGAGCAGCTCTTCTTTTGCCTCTTGCGTCAGGCCACGCTTGTCTGCAAACGCAGAGACGTAGGCAGTACGCACATCTTCAGAAAGCCACAACGCATCAAAGTGCGCCTTGGTTTCGAACTGATCGTAAATCGTTACTGAACGCATGTTTGCATCAGCAACTTGTTTTGCCGCTGGCACTTTTTCTGCCTGCGGAAATTCAGATTCAGCAAGATCATAATATTTTATACAACCATTCATCAGCAGTGCTCCCACAAGGAATACACCGCGCTTCACTATGTTCAAACTCTTCATACATCTATCTTTCAAGCTGGTAAGATGCTTTATAATTCTTCTAGACGCCGTTAGCTCTCCAATGCTAGGTTATACCAATGTCTTACAGTTTAATCAAAAAAATACTACTTTTATGAAGAAAATACTCTCATACCATCTCGCGTGGCACTACCTAACGCATCAGCACGATAATGCAAGCATCAAACAGATGATTCGCATGTGTTTTGCTGGAATTGCCATTGGCTCCTGCGCTC
>JBIIJF010000093.1:0-3965 GCA_044234015.1 Candidatus Babeliales bacterium | reverse complement strand
CACAGCGTTTTAGCTACCGTCAAAAGTATTGCTTGCCGATCATGCCATACACGAGGATCTTGGTCTAACCAGCGCAAACAAATAGTGAAAAAATCATCTAGATCATCCATAGGTTCTGCATCAAGCTTCACCCACTTAGGACCTACTGGCACTGGTGGCGAATACGCCGGCTCTTCTACATCCATCCTCACTGCTGCTTTACCTTGGTGACTCACCAACAATCCAAAGCACAGGAATAATCCAATTATTTTTTTGTTCATACATATCCTTTAGTTGCTTTAAAAACATCATTGGCCGCTGATTGCCAAGAGTAATATCTATTTGTTACTAATCTTCATTCTTGTAAAAATATACTGCTTTAACGATACAAAAAATACGTACGGGTAGTTTTTGGAATAACAATACACATTTTTCACAAGCACAAGGAACCAAATGAAAATTACAAAACTACGATTATTATGCATGGGAGTGCTTATTAGCACAGGACTTTAGAGGAAGTTAAAAAAGTTTAGATTTTAATTGATGAAAGCTCGTCATTAGTGTTCTCTATTTAAAACAAAAAAAAGGAGATCCATGACGAGCTTTGATCAAAGAATGCGGCAAATCGCGATGAGAGGTAATCCAGCGCGCGAACATGTGGTAGATAATAGTTTCTGATGTTGGGCGTACCACAAGCGGCTCATCAAGCATTTTGCCACCACCATGGGTAACTACCGCAAGTTCAGGCGAAAAGCCTTCGATATGTTTTTCTTCCTTGGTCAGAAATGATTTAGGAATAAGCAAAGGGAAATAGGCATTTTCAACGCCCATGTCTTTGATCCTGGTATCAATATATTTTTGTATATTTTCCCACAAAGCATAGCCATAAGGCCTAATAACAAATGAGCCACGCGTTGGACTGGCATCAACAAAACCGGCTTTTACGATAATTTCTTGGTACCATTCGGCAAACTGTTTTGTAATGTCTGGCAGCGTACTCATGCAGATCCCTTTGCTTTAAGCTATTAATCACTATTCTGAAATAGCAGTATACCCTATTTTATGCCACAGGGCTATACGCCAAGCACCCTTCTAACATCAGCAAAGGTTTGCACCTCACGCAGATCAATTTGTACAGCTGGGCCACCATCACCTACTGGAGGTAGAATAATAGGATTTGCCTGGTTACGGTCAGCATCAGTAGTAGCAAGCTGGCGCAACATAGTAAAAATACGCTCAGCTTCTTGGTAGGGCAATTGATCCTGATTAGCAAGGGCACCTGCTGCTGACATCTGACGCAAAGTCTGGGCATAGCTATTAAATGCTAGCTCCGCTTTACGTTGGCTAGGGTCGACAGCAGGTAGGCCATCGGGGCCCGAAGGGCGGTATGTAGGCGTAAAATATTGATCCGTACCGCGCAGCTGCCGGATCAAGTCTATATTGGACAATGACACTACCCCCTTGGTAAACATGGCGCTGGCACTGTGAAGATGAGGACACCACGTAATGTCTTTAAAAAAACCATGCGATAACGAATCTGCAACTTCCACACGAACTGCTTGGCCTTCTGCGGTAGGGGGAATAAACCGGGCAGCAACCCAATGTCCGCGGCAAGATTCATTAGTATTTCCTTGGAAGCAGATAGTAGCCTGCGGATTGCCTGCTCGCAAACCTCTATCTACTTCTAGAATCTGAGGGTACGTGACATCTGATTGCGATAACTCACCACCTTGAATAACACGTACGCCCATGCTCGGATTTTGAGGATTAAACACAACGCCCATTTGCTCACACAGCTGCTGCATAAATACTGAATTCTCCAATAATGCAATCGCCTCATCTCCGTTGAGCCAATTAGTAGTGGTAGGCAACCGGTTTAAAGCGTCCGGATTAGCTGCCAGATCATTACGCGCTGCTTGCAATAGAGCAGCCATATTGAATGCAGGATTTTTATTAAAAACAGCCTGGGGATCTGGCTGTTGCATTGCTACAGCATTTGCAATCGCATACATTGCACACTCGGGTGCTGAGGCTTGCTTAAAGCAACCATTGACCACAGCGATTAATGGATTGGGGGGGAAAAATTTAGGATGCAAATAAAAATAATAAACAAGTGCTACGGCAATAAGGATGGTAACTGAGAGTAATTTATGATTACTAATCCATTCAATCGGTTTGAAAAAAAACTGATCTGCAAACAAACTTGTTAAGCTAAAATCAAAATAATCTTCATTGAGCAAACAAAAACGCAAGCGATAGCAAAACAGATTAATCTCATTAAACAGCTCTTTTTCTTGAGCTGACATAAACTCTTTTTGTTTATAAAAATAACGAAATACTAATGTTTCAAATTTTTTAAAGCGCTGGGCAAAATCACGTAAATGTCGTGGCTTTACGTCTGTGCCGTGCTCTTTGAGCGCATCGCATAGATTTACAAAATAACGCTCAAATTGATATGAATCTTCCAATGTCGTCTCGCTGAATAAATGCATAATACGCTTGAGGCTTTCAAGCGATTGTGTACACAATACTGACGCAGACAAGATAGGTCGCAATTTTTCAGCATTAGCCCCATCTTGCACAAGTTCATCAATACTTTCTTTAAGAAACGCACTCACGTGGCTCAGGAGTTCATACAAGTGCAAGCTCTCTGCAGATTGTATTTTTCCAGCGCTACGCGCGGCGCTAAGAAAGCGCGTTGGCTGTGTTTCTGGTTCCGTAACATCTAGTTTAGGATTGCTGCTAATTGCTTTTTGGAGATCGCCAGCGGCTGTGTGCCTACTTGTGGCAACATACGCTTTTGCTCTCTTATCAGCTTCTTGTAGGCCAGAAGGCAACGATCTTCCCGCCTGCACCATACTAGAAACACACAAAAGAATTAGTGATAAGCCTAATTTGCATACTGTTTTCATTATTCCTGCCACATTATTAATAAATACCGATCAGCTTTAAAATTGTTATCAGTCTAGCGCCTTTTGTGCTTTTGAGAATTTTTTTCAAATAAAAACTCAACATTTAAATAATTATTGTCTACCATAGCCCATCACGTCATTTCGGCAGCTAGATAAAGGATTTTTTATGGCTACACCATCTATTGGACGTTTATTTGTTATTTCAGCGCCGACGGGCGGGGGCAAAACATCGCTCACACGATACGTTATTGAGCATTTGGAAGATGCCTGCAATTTACACAAAGTTATCACGTACACTACTCGTCCCATAAGACCGGGAGAAGTTAATGGCGTTGATTACCATTTTATTACCCAAGAAGCCTTTGCAGAAAAAGATGCTGCTGATTTCTTTCTAGAGACAACCGCGTATGATAATTTTCGGTACGGTTGCCCACGGTATGCTTTAGAAAAGCTTGCAACAGGCGATTCGCTGATTATCATCACTGATCGGCATGGCGCGAGAAAAATTAAAGAGTTATACCCAGCTGCATTGCTCATTTGGATAGGGGTACCAAGCCTAGAAGCAGTTTCTGCACGGTTGACTACCAGGGGCAGAGAACAGGCCTATGATCTCCAGAAACGAATAGATATGGCTGCCCAAGAAGTTGAAGCGGAAGAAACAGAGCAGCTTTTTGACTATCATTTTACAAACGATAATTTTACTGAAACGGCGGAAAAACTTACTTATTTTATTAAACGATCTTTGGAAAGTTCTTGACGATAAAAGACGTACAGCCCGATCATAACCAAGACTAAGCTGGCCATGTAATGCCACGAAATTACTTTGCCAGTAAGCAACCATTCGTACAAAGCCCCAAAGCTTGGGCACAAAAAACCAGCAAACGTCAACAACGTTATGCTGTAATGCCTTAGCAATGTTCCATACAAGTTATACACAACAATGTTTGCTGTAAGGATGAGCATGGACACCCAAACTAAGAACATTGACCAGTCGCTAACAGGCATGGTAGCACCGTGCACAAACAGTGATGTAATCAGACTTAATACACCACCACCAAGCATGGCAAACCCATT
>JBIIJF010000094.1:0-3965 GCA_044234015.1 Candidatus Babeliales bacterium | reverse complement strand
AGCATCAAAAAGCCAACGCCGGATGACCTTGAACAGATTGCACTGTTGGATAGCATTTGCCGCAGCGGCCAGAAATTAGTTAAAAAAGTTGAAGCCGAAGCAGGACTAAGCCGCGACAAGCTGTTTACACACTACAAACGCTTTGTCCTTGCCCAAATGCGTGATAAATCTGCAAAAGACGACCTTGCTCGTGCCAACTTACGCTTGGTCGTGAATATTGCTAAAAAATACATCAACCGTGGCTTGCACTTTTTGGACTTGATCCAAGAGGGCAACATCGGATTGCTGAAGGCAGTAGAAAAGTTTGAATTCGAACGCGGCTTTAAATTTTCAACCTATGCCACCTGGTGGATACGCCAAGCAATTACACGGGCTATCGCTGATCAATCTCGTACCATCCGGGTACCAGTACACATGGTTGAAACGCTGAGCAAGATTAACAAAATTACCCGTACCTACGTTCAAGAAAAAGGTCGCGAACCAACCCACACAGAGTTGGCCAAAGAGCTAAATCTTGACGAGAAAAAGATCAAAAACATCATTAAGATTTCTAAAGAGCCCGTATCGCTAGAAACACCCGTTGGTGACAGCGATGATACATATCTGAAGGATTTTATTGAGGATGAGAACGAATACTCACCAGTCGATGCAGTGATCAATGAAGATCTGAAGGAAAAGGTCCGTGAGGTGCTTAAAACACTTACCCCACGTGAAGAAAAAGTCCTCAAGATGCGCTTTGGTATTGACGTCGCGTCCGAACATACCCTGGAAGAGGTAGGCAAGGACTTCTCCGTGACTCGTGAGCGTATTCGTCAAATTGAAGTGAAGGCACTGCGTAAGCTTCGCCATCCATCCCGTAGCAAAAAATTAACGTCATTCATTGAGAAAGACGTTGATGGATCTTCTAACGATCCGATTGAATAATGCGTATTTGCTACGTCATCTCCAGCCTCAAAATTGGTGGTGCTGAAGTAGCATTAACGCGCATCCTTCCAAGAATCCAACAAAAAGGCCACGACGTGTTCGTGGCCTTTTTCCATGACGGCCCTATGCGAAAGCGCCTCATTGAGCTCGGCATTACCCCCGTCCAGATTACAGGACTCATTGCACCCTATGACCCATTGGGTTGGTGGCATCTGTCCCGTTTCCTCCATAAAATTAACCCTGACCTTATACACACTTCTCTTTGGCTAGCAAACATCATGGGAAGATGTATTGGGGCCTCCCTTAAAGTCCCCGTGATCAGTGACCTCCACGGCAACTGTAAAAAAGAAGGGATCTTACGAAATATAGGCGACCGCTTAACCGCCCACTTGTCCGCCACCACTATTGCCGTTAGCCAGTCTGTAGCAGAGGCCTATCGCCAGCTCGTAGCTAAAAATGCCCCCCTACCAATCATTACCATTCCCAATGGCATTACGATTAGCCAGCCTCAAAATCCCATACCCCGCACAGCGTTAGGTATTCCAGCAGAGGCATTTGTTATTGGTGCCGTGGGTAGGCTTGAACCAATCAAAGGGTATGATCTGCTGCTCAGTGCAATTGCCCTTCTGCCTAGCGATACTTGGCTTGTGTTAGTTGGGGACGGCAGCCAATACGATCACCTGGTAAAACTTGCAGATAATCTTGGGATTGCCAACCGCTGTGTTTTTACTGGTTTTAGAACAGATACCGCCAGCTTCTATCCACTCTTCGACTGTTTCGCCCTCTCGTCGCACAGTGAAGGTCTTTCCTTGGCACTTCTAGAGGCAATGGCACAGTGCATCCCAGTCATCAGCACGAATGAATCGCTTACGCATGATGTTATCACACATGGTAGAACAGGATTGCTCGTCACCACACGAATCCCAGCTGACTATGCTTTTTTACTTCATCAGATCAAGCAGTCACACCAACTACAGAAAACTTTAGGCCAGAGGGGCAAGCAACACGTGCTTCTGTACCACAATCTGGACAGCAGTGTTGCGCAGCTTGAACAGGTTTACCGAGAGATAAAAATACAGTCTGGACGTGAAAAGCATTCTAGCAAGTAGCTTTGTGTCAGTTTGCAAATGCTGCTATCGACTTACCAATCGGCATTTTGCATTAGAATTAAGTTGCTTTTTACAAACCAACGAAGTATTATTATTTCATGAAATGAGTCTAAATTTCATCTGAATTAGATAACCTCCATTTCCCCTGTCCGTGACGTTAGTCTGGATGGGGGTTTTTTTTGACTTCCATGCAATACTACACAATTATCATCGCCTACGACGGCACCAACTATCACGGCTGGCAAATCCAGCCCACAGCAAAAACCATCTGTTCTGAGCTTCAGCGCACGTGGCTATCACTCATGAAAACGCCCATCAATATTCTTGGTGCTTCACGAACAGATGCTGGCGTTCACGCAGTGGGCCAAGTCGCTCGCTTTGCTGCCGAAATCCCCCCTTCAGCAGACCTCACCAGGCTACGCCAGGCCTGGAATGCACGCCTCCCGAATGACATTCATATTCGGTCGTTTGAGCCATCAGAAGAAAATTTCCATCCCTGCGTTAACGTCAAACAAAAAACCTATTACTACACACTTTTCTTAAAAAAACCTCTACCTTTTGTTGAGCGTTTTGGCTGGTTCTATGACTTCATGCCAGAGGTTGATCTTGAAAAATTTTACCGTAGCCTCCAGTGCTACATCGGGACGCACGATTTTGCCTCATTTTGCAAGATCGATGCCGAAAACCCAAAAGATACTATCCGCCGTATTGATACAATCACCGTGACCCCATACCGTCGCTTGGGTGCCATTGTGGTTGAAATCAAGGGACCATCGTTTGTACGGTTTCAAATTAGGCGCATGATTGGTTATGCTTTAGACCTTGCCCGCAGACCTAATCTTGACGTAGACTATCTACAAAACTTACTCACAAACCCTAATCCACGGCAAACACTCCTGAAGGCAGAGGCCAAGGGGCTTTGCCTGCGGCGAATCATATACCATCATGCTGAACCCTCATTTAACAGAGCTGATAAAACGTAGTATCACCGGTATTATTTTAGTCATCAGTGTTGGCGGTGCCTACCTGCACTCAACAGCATTATTTGTTGTCGCCTTAACGGCATTAATGCACATCACGCTCATCACCGAATGGCCCAAACTCGTTGACCTCAACAAACCATCTCGACTTCTCTTTTCAATCTTTTACCCGATTGTACCGTTTATATCACTCATAGTGCTCACACTGCGCTACCGTGATGCTGATTTCTATCTGCCCCTCTTGCCCTTTATTTTAGCATGGTCAGCAGACACCGGTGGGTATGTTGTGGGCAAGCTGATTGGCTACCACAAAATGTGCCCTGGCATTAGCCCTGGTAAATCATGGGAAGGTTTTGCAGGCAGCGTTGTAGCTGTTTTATGCGCCTGCTACTACTTTTTGCCCAAAATAAAGCTGTTGACAGCAAGCAGCATAGCAACCAATCTATACGCAACAATATTTTTTGCCGTTACCATGACAACAATCGCCTTCCTTGGCGGCTTTTTTTTATCCCTACTCAAGCGGAAAGAAGGTCTCAAAGATGCTGGCTCTTTGTTGCCTGGCCACGGCGGCATTTTAGATCGATTTGATGGCGTTTTGTTCGTCGGAATTGCGATTTTAGTTATGACACACTGGTACAATTTTTAAAGATTACACAAAAGACTCAAAGGGCACATAATGTTTTCAAAGCTTTATAGCATTTTTTTTCGTAGCACTTCTTTGCACCACATCAGCCGCATTTGGGGCTGTTACAGGGGCCGAAGAAGCCCCCGTGTACGATCCTCGTGCTACACTAACACTTCTTGTGGTAAATTTATCCCATGAAGCCGTCACCATGCACGCGGGTGAAGGCGGCGAGTTTCTTGAGGTTCTTCCTGGAGAAACAAAGATACAAAACGCTACCAACGGGGTCTGTATGGCCAATAATCATGATACCGTCTACTCATGAGCAAC
>JBIIJF010000092.1:0-3972 GCA_044234015.1 Candidatus Babeliales bacterium | reverse complement strand
TGATACCGGAACCTTAATTTTGGGTTCTGATATGTATCTTGCCCCACGGGCAAATCTTTCTGGTGGCATGAAAATAGATGGCCAAGGGAAGACTATTTTTTTAGGTGATAATCTTACCCTTCCAGCGAATAAAACATTTGAAATACTTTCATCCCTGACGATTGATGGCAAAGGGAATGCTCTTAACATGCAGACAGCAAATTTCTACGTCAACGGCTCATCAGAAACAACGCTTCGGCTCAAAAACATGCATTTGTCTGGGATAAAAGATTTAGCAGATTCACTGGCATCTATTCGCTTCGGTTCCAGTGCCGTGCACAAACTGATACTAGAAAATGTAACGCTACGCTTAGCGGGGGATTATACCTTTGATGGAGCAATGCTTAATATTGCCGGTCAGGTTCTTGTGGTTGGTGATCATGCGATTAACTATGTGAGTAATCAAGACTGTGTTATTCGTCATGGAGCAATATTAACGCTTGGTTTGCATGCAACATTTAATTATCAACCAGAAGATCGGCTGGCAACGCATTTTGTTTTTAAGGGCCCAACTTCTGCATTGTATCTTGCTGGTGGTACGCTGTTTGCTCCTAAAAATACGGGGATCCATCTAACCAAGGGACATTTGATTGTTGACCATAAATCATATTTAAAACAAGACTGGTTGCCAGAAGAGCATTTTGGTTTTGGTCGTGGGCGCATTGCAATTGGTAATGGCCTAGAAAAAAATAAAAATATGGCAATAGATATTTTCCCTGCAGCACAGCTGATAGAGCAAGCGGTTGCATTGAACTATGGAAATGTGGATGAAAACTAAGGAGTGAGGCGATGATAAAAAAATATACCCCGCTCCTTGCGCTCATGCTTGGGGGCTTGGCGGTACATGAAGGTTATGGAAAAGTAGTTTTTGGAAGCAAAACATCAAGCATCGTAGTTGATGACCAGTCAGCTTTTAATATTATTCCTCATCTGGTTACGTTTGACGGTGGTACTTTTAATAACACCGGTGATGGAAAAGTTACTGGTGGTGATATGTATTTTAAAGCTGGCTCATACAACTTTTTTAACTCGATATCAGATTTTACAGGACGCATCAATACTCGCAGCAATACCATTCAGCTTGGCAGTAATCCGATTACCGGTGGTGATACGATGATCGCAAACCCAGGAGGGCTTGCTGGAGTACACATCAAAGCGGTTCCTGGAGAAAATATTTTACGTGGCCAACCACTTTTTTTTGGTGAAAATGATTTGGAAATTGCCGATGAAGCGTCACTTCTGAATGTGGCAATTCAAAATACTGTTAATACTAACGTCACCTTGAACGGTGGCGTTTTACGGTTGCAGGACGATTTGCGCTTTGGTGACAATGCAATCATTAAAGATAGTGGTTGGGTGTTGCTCAACAATCGTCGCATTTCCCTTGGTGGCCAGTTTGCACAATGGACGGGTTCTATTATTTGGTATGCGGCGCAAGATCTTCAGTTGAACAGTGCCGTTAATCTTACGGGCACATGGATATTTGCAGGTGAAGGCCAAATTAATGGTAATGGCAATGTGATTGATATTGCACAAGGTGGCCAAATACTGGTAGCATCCGGTTCTACCCTGAGGCTTTCAAGCGTGCAAATTAAAGGCCTTGGGCCGGGTAAAATTCGTCTCTCTCAAGATGCTACGCTTATTTTGAGTGGCGTTGTACTTGAGATGGCCGACAACTACACGGTGAGCTCTGGTACCTGGCGGATTGAAGGTAGCTCTCGCGTCATTACCAAAGATAAGATATTAACTTTTGGCGATGGGCCACCAGGCTTCAAGGGCAAATTGGTCGTTGATCGTGTTGATTTTACGTACGATACCCTAGCTACCCTTGACCGTCTCAACATTCAGCCTGCGTTGATTAATGACCCGCTGCGGGAGCATATTGAAATTATTGGGAATGGCGAAATTGGTACCATCAAGCGTGACACCGTGACCTTCCACAATTACAAATCAGAATCGTTGCTTCAAAAATATGCGATTGTTGCACCCTACCGTAAATTCCAGGTCTACCCTGAACTGCGGGATGATAGCACGCTTAATTATGATGTGCTGATTGATGGGAACTCAAATTTCCTTGGCTTTACGCGCACGGATGAGCAGGTATTTTTTGTAACAGAAAACGTGCATGCACGCACGCAAAATATTATCATGCGAGATCTCTCCCCAAAGCACATCAGCCTTGCAGATGGTGCTAGCTTGGTTTTTGGTAACAAAACCATGATTACGCTTTCGCGTAACGAGTATCTTGATTTCCCTTGGTATTTTGAAGGAAATACGATTTTGAAGGGTGGTGGCTGTGTGCTTGAGCTTGGCCCGAACGGTGCTATTGTGGCGCAGGGAGTGGCGGCAAATCTGCTTCTTGATGGCCTCATTATTAAAGGCCTCAACGGCAATAACCTTCGTTGTACCGGTGATTCGAGCAAGATTCAAATGCGTGGCGTTAAGCTTGTTTCGAGCGGTGATTACACCTACCCAAGCGGTGGACTTGAGTTAGTTGATGATGTTACCATTACGGGGCCGCATACATTTACCTATGCCTCACCAGAGCCATTTGCAATCTTGAATAATGCGACACTGTATCTGACTCGCAACGCTAGCTTTGTGTATAATAATCCCGGCATGACAAACAGCTTTACGTTTGAAGAAGCATCAGCGGCCTTACAGCTTGATGGAGCAAGTTTTGTATCAAAAAATCCACTGACCCTTTCAACAGGACGTCTGATCGTCCGTAATCAGAATACTATGTCAGGTAATATTACCTTTGCACCATCGCTGGTCCTAGACCAGGCGGGGACTCTTTTGAGACAGTAAGAAATCTTAGATGGGGGCCGTTTTAGGCCCCCTCAGTTGCTCAAAAAATAAATGCATTTTTTTTCTCTTCAAAATTATTATTTCGCGATACAATGCGATCGGTTAACACAATTATTATGCAACATGAGAGGATCGCATCATGGTACAAAAACACATCGTTGCTTTGTTTTTACTGTGTATAGAATTGCTGCCCGTATGTGCTGCGCATGAATTGCCAACATTGGATAGGATTGCAGGAAGGCCTCTGGCTGGGTTAAGTGAGTATGAGCAACTTGTGTGGTGGGAAAAAAAATATGCAGTTGCAGGTATTTTGCAACAACATGCCCCAATTAAGAATTACGATACGGCTGATGCAACCGTACTCCATCTATTCAGTACGCTTTTAATGCAAGCCTCATCAGCAGATGATGCGGTGAGGCAGTGGCGATTGTTAGGAGCAGAATACGCATCGAAGGTGGCTCCTAAGCACCGCTGTTTTCTTGCACTGGCTGATGAGCTGATTCAAGGATTGTTTGAAAAGGTTCAATCATTTTTGTCTATGGGTGCTATCTTTATGGAGCAAGAGCTCTTGGCGCGTACCAATTTTCACCAATATCTTGATGGTCTGCAGCAATCAAAAGAGGCGACCGAGCGTGCTTTTGTAACAATTAAAAAAAAGGGTGTGCGTACTAGCGTAGAACCACATGGTCTGGTGTCGCTACAAAATGCAATAGCTAATAATCCCGGTGTTCCACTCCTTGACCAGTTGAAAAATCAGAGAATATTAAGCGTCAATGGCTTGGCAGATTCAAAGGTTTCTTTTATGTTGCATGATCTTTTTGACCACTATTGGCTCTTAAGTGTTGTTGAAAAACATGGTTTTTTTGATCGGTACAAAGATTTTTTTACAGCAGTAGGCGATTTTCTACCCCGTGATATTTTTTCACGTGAAAGTGAATTAGTTGCCTCGATTGGTTTTGAATTCCGGCTATTTTTTGCATTACATGACTATCAGCCGTTATTCACTAAGGATGATATCACCAATGTTTTATTGGCCTCACAGCAATCTGGGGTGGCAACAGCCAATCAGCTGCGGGCACTGCAGTTGATGAGTACTGTGTTTTCTGATGCCCACAAGGCTCA
>JBIIJF010000091.1:0-4006 GCA_044234015.1 Candidatus Babeliales bacterium | reverse complement strand
GCTAAGCTGCGTTTTCTGAAGTGGGGCATTGATAAGCAAAGCAAGCATTTTAGTCGTGTTATTTTTATTAATCCGTTTGCGAAAAATGATAAGCGCTCATGGCCGCTTAAAAAAGTGCTTGAACTAGTTACCATATTGCGTCGCAAGGACGAGTATGGTGATGTGAGTTTTGTGATCAATGTGGTTCCTGAAGAAATGAAACGTGCACGTGCTTTTTTTAGTAAGCACTCCCTGAACAACACTTTTTTATTCTCAGCCGAAAATAACTTTTTTCAGCTGCCAGCCGTATTGAGTTTGTGTGATTTTACCATATCAGTTGAGACTTCTATTATGCATTTTGCCAGTGCATTGCATGTGCCCGTGATCGCATTAATGCGCCAAAAAAATCCGGAATGGGCACCAATTGATGCTGATAAGTCTTTAATTTTAACGACAAAAACGGTAAAGGGTACCGTTGCAGATATCCCCGTATCAGAGGTTTTGCAGGCCCTTGATCTGCTTAAGTCTGGACCAAAGGTTGTATTGAGCCAGAACCAAGTTTCATCGGCTTCTCCTGCTTGACATAAAAAGTGTTTCAGGGCAATATCGCCGAATGAAGCTTATTGCCCTGATTCCAAATTTGCTCTCTTTTTTACGGATTCTTCTTACGCCCGTCTTTGCCTGGTTTTTTATGCAGCAGTCGCATGACCAGCAACTTACTGGGGTGATTATTTTTACGCTTGCTGCGCTGAGCGATACCTTTGATGGGTACCTAGCTCGGCGGTTTCACGTGACGAGTTCCTACGGAGCATTTCTTGATCCACTGGCAGATAAATTTTTAGTACTGACGGGGTTTGCCTGTTTGTATGCACGAAGCATTGTTTCTTGGTGGCTGATAGCGGCTATTGTTGGGCGTGATATTGCGGTTACCTGGTTCCGCGTGCATGCGGCGTGTTCTGGTAAAAAATTTACCACCAGCTGGCAGGCCAAAGCAAAAACAGTGGCACAATTTCTTGCATTAGGTGCTGGCGCATATGCGGCCCTGTGGCCATCATATCAGATTGATATGTTGCTCCATTGGTTAATGCCGGTGGTAGCTCTTTTTACCTTGTATACGGGGTATGGCTACGCTAAAACATTTTGCAGAATGCTATAGGTAAGGGGTGTCATGTTAACAAAAATAGCCTCGTTCATAGCCTCTCTTGGGGGCCTTGGTTGTATTCCTGTAATGCCTGGTACTGTTGCCTCCTTGGCAGCGCTGACTTTATTTTGGTTCCTACCAATACTTTCTGTGTCGATGATGATTGCCCTACTGTCTGGGGCTTTTTTATTGGGGCTGCTTGCTTGCTATGGGGTTGTTGGCATGCGACTAGAAGATCCATCATGGATTGTTGTTGATGAGCTTGCTGGGATGTGGGTTGCTTTAGCTGGATTGCCACATGACCCATGGGTCTACGGTGCAGCTTTCATTCTCTTTCGAGTTTTTGATATTCAAAAACCTTTTGGTATTAAAAAGCTTGAAAAATTCCCTGGTGCTTGGGGGGTTATGCTTGATGATTGCGCAGCTGGCTTGCTGGCAACGTGCCTAGTCCATAGCGTTTTTTATATTAAGCCCTTCTGGTCAGCATTTTGCTAGCTCTTTTCTTGCAAGATCGACATAAACAAGCTATCCTTATACCCTACGTTTTGTAATGTGCTTTAGATAGGCTAGAAAAGGGATTCGCATGGCAGTAACCGAAACGGCAAATCAAGACAGACCGTCTGTTCCAGGGATATCTTTGTTGTCAATTGAAAAGGAGCTGAAAACGTCTTTTCTTGACTACGCAATGTCGGTAATTGTTAGCCGTGCGCTACCCGATGTGCGTGATGGACTCAAACCAGTGCACCGTCGTATTTTGTATGCGATGCATCTGTTGGGCCTCTACCATGAGCGGGCGTATCGCAAGTCGGCGACCGTGGTGGGGGAAGTTATGGGTAACTTCCACCCGCATGGTGATAGTGCAATTTATCAGACCATGGTCGGGCTTGTACAAGAGTTTTCCAAGCGCTACCCGCTCCTTGATGGTCAAGGAAACTGGGGATCTGTTGATGGTGATAATGCAGCGGCAATGCGTTATACCGAAGTACGAATGGCAAAAATTGCGCGCGAAATTTTATCCGACATAGAAAAAAACACGGTTCATTTTGCGCCAAACTATGATGAATCGCGCATGGAGCCAACGCTTTTGCCAAGCAAAACGCCAAATCTTTTGGTCAACGGGGCAACAGGTATCGCCGTTGGAATGGCAACCTCAGTGCCGCCGCATAACCTTGGGGAAGTGCTTGAAGCGTGCTTAGCAATACTGAAAAATCCACAGCTTACCGAAGATGAGCTCTTTGCTCTCATTCCTGCACCAGACTTTCCAACCGGTGGCATTATTTGTGGTCGTGCCGGGGTAGTAAAAGCATACCGTACGGGCCATGGCCAGGTAATTGTGCGTGGTGTGGTTGTTGTTGAAGAAAATAAAAAACACGTGGCTTTGGTGATATCCGAGCTTCCGTACCAGGTGAATAAGGCAGACCTTATTCGTCGTATTGCAGACCTGGTTAAAGAAAAAATTATTGATGGCATCTCAAACATTCGTGACGAATCGGCACGCGATGGTATTCGTGTGGTAATTGAACTGCGTCGAGGAGAAGAGCCTCAGGTCATTTTAAATCAGCTGTATAAGCATACATCCCTCCAGCAAAGCATTTCGATTATTATGCTTGCGCTGTACCAAAACAGACCAATGGTTTTCACCCTGCGTGAGATGCTTGACCACTTCTTGCTTCACCGTCGTGAGATTATTACACGTCGATCAGAATTTGATTTAGCAAAATGCCGTGCACGTGCACACATTCTTGATGGTCTGATTATTGCTTTGAACTCGATTGATGAAGTTATTGCGGTCATCAAAAAGGCTGCAACACCAGATGAAGCATTGCAGGCTCTTAATCCACGTTTTGGCCTTTCTTCTGAGCAATCAAAGGCTATTTTGGAAATGCGCTTGCAGCGTTTGACGGGGCTCGAGCAAGATAAAATTCGTGCTGAAATTGCAGATCTTAAATTAGCCATCGCTAAGCTTGAGTTGATTCTGAACGATGAAAGTGAACTCAGGGCTGAAATTGCCAAAGAGCTTGAATCCCTTAAAGGTGCTTACGTTGATAAGCGTCGTAGTCGTATTGAAGGGGCTATTGATAGCTTTAGCGAAGCAGACCTTATTCCTGATGAAGAGGTAGTCGTAACGTTGACGCGTAAAGGTTACGTAAAACGTGTACTTCTTGAAACCTATGCAGTACAGCATCGTGGCGGCAAGGGTAAGAAAGGCATGGCAGATTTGGATGATTCTGATGATATTATGCAAGACGCATTTGTTGCCAAGAATCACGATGAACTGCTGTTTTTTACCAGTCATGGGCGTATTTACAGCCAAAAGGTTTACCAAATTCCAGAAGGATCACGTACCGCAAAAGGTCGTGCGATTGTCAACTTGCTGCAACTGAATCCAAACGAACGTGTGGTTAAGTTGCTGTGCACTAGAGACATGGAATCTAAATTTATTGTGATGATTACTCGTCGTGGGGTTATTAAGAAGACCGATGCTATGGAGTTTGCGAAGATTCGTAGTACCGGTATTCGCGCGGTTAACTTGAATGAGGGGGATGAACTTGCCTTCTGTTCAATCAGTAGCGGTACGGATTCTATTGTTATTGCAACCTACCATGGTCAAGGGATTCACTTCAAAGAGACAGAGGTTCGTGCTATGGGGCGTAACGCTGCAGGAGTCCGTGGCATTAGTCTGCGAGATGAAGATTTTGTTGTTGGCTTGGAAGTTATTCCAGAGACCAGTGATCTGCTGTTCGCAACCTCTAAGGGTTATGGCAAGCGCGTCAAAGTAACAGACTTCCGCGTTGCGCACCGTGGTGGCCTTGGTGTTCGTACCATTCCATGCGATACACGCAATGGCTTTGTTATTGGTCTTGAGCGGGTTACTGATGAATCAAA
>JBIIJF010000090.1:0-4052 GCA_044234015.1 Candidatus Babeliales bacterium | reverse complement strand
GGGCTTTGAGCGTTGCTGCCCCACCCATAGAGATGCCCAAAATAAAGGTTGGCAGATGATTTGTTTTATCTTTCTTGGCGATATTTTTCATGAAGTGAGCTGCAGAGACCACATCTTTGTATTCGTGGTATCCAAGCGATGTGATGCTGCCGTTGGTGTGGCCGTGGGCTCTGAAATCAAATAATAAAATATTCCATTCTGGAAACAGATCGAGGTAGCCGTACATGAGCTCTTTTGTGCTGCGATAACCATGACACAAGACGACGTTTGCTGTTGCGTGCTGGCGGCGAATGAGGTACCCGGCAACGGTTATGCCATCCTCGGATTCGAATGCAACGGGCGTCAAGTCTGGGCGCTTGAGGAGCTCTGAGCTAACTTCTTCGGTAAGTGCTGAAAGGCTTTTGCCATAAATCACACGATCACCGGCGAAGGTGAGTTTTGATAAAACTTGGTATGAAATGCCAACGACAATCGCACCCGTTGTGATGAGTACGGCTGTGCTGTAGATGAGTGTTTTGCGTAAAATGTTGTAGTACTGGCTCACAGGCGTAGCCCCTGGTCATAAATGTTTGTGCCGGCTAAAAAATGAAAATGCAGATGAAAAACACTCTGCCCTGCTCCCGCGCCGTTGTTGGCGATTAGGTTGAATGAGCTGATGGATTGCTCTTTGGCGATATCGCGAGCCATGGCCAAAATATGCACAGCATAAGCAGAATCTGCATCAGTCAGGTGAGCAACAGACTCGATGTGATGCTTGGGCATAATCAAATAATGCGTTGGAGCTTTTGGGGAAATATCCCGGATCACAAGAACCCAGTCATTCTCTTTGACGACTGCACAGGGAATTTGCTTTGCAATGATCTTACAAAAAAGACAAGAGTGATTTTCCATAAGGATCCCCTCTGCAAGCTTAAAAAGATGGTGCCGAAGGTCGGACTCGAACCGACACGGTGTTGCCACCTCTGGATTTTGAGTCCAGCGCGTCTACCAATTTCGCCACTTCGGCACATGCGATAAATGTTGGTAGTAGGCTACCAGAAGCCAGCAGAAGGTCAAGCAAAAAATGTGGTAAAATCTATTGCAAAAGGACGGAATTAGTTTAATATGGCCATCCCGTGTTCGTTAAATTAATTATTGTTTATAAATAACTAGGATTTTCATCATGGCAAACAATGTAAAAATGTTGTTGCTCGGTAGTATGTTTTTAGGTGGTGTTGCAAACGCGACTATGGAGGATTTTGTAGATAAAGAATGGTACAAGAATCCTGCTGGTGCTTCGGGGATAGGGACTATAGGCAGTTCCAGTTCCCCATCACATGAAGAGCGGTGGCATTCCCCGCGAACCGGTTCCTCGGCTACTTTGACAACTTCTGCTTCTCCGTGCTCGGATGTTGCTCTATGTTGGTTTGAATCAGATGATGATAGAATGTTTCAAGATGCTTGTGCTGCGATACAAGAGTTCGATTATGCTTGTGCTGCTGCGATAAAAGCGTTGAATTCTGCTTGTGCTGGGACAAAAACGTTGGATTTACAAAAATTCAAATTGGTATTTACGAAAGATAACGTGACCAAACTAACTTCAGGAAGATGTGGTATTTTGTTAACTAGTCTTGGCGAAATGGAAAAAAAACTTCAGCGGGGGTATACGAAAGCAATTAAAGCAGCTTCCAGAAATGCGTCTTGGAATCGGATTGCTCAAAACCGTGGCATAAATGTAAATAAGGCGCAAGATGACGCGGATTATGTTTTTACTATTCTGCATACGGCAATAGGAAACTTACACCAAGAATTCAGATCTAAGAGATCTTCAGGCGAATAATTACCTAATCAGCGATCCTAGCTGCATAATTGGCAGGTAGAGTACCACAAGCAAGGTACCTATCACAAGGCCAATGCCAATGGTCAAAATTGGACCAACAAGGCTGGTGAAATGACTCGTCTCTTGCTGCATAAGCAGTGCTAATTCGTGCTTTGCCTTGCCGAGCATGGGAGCAAGAGAGCCAGTCTCTTCACCAATCAGCAGTAACGGTTTTATGAAGAGCGCGGCTGGTAGCTTTGTTGTTGCCAGCCCGCTGCTCAGCATGCCACCTTCGGTCAACAGCGTGCAGCAATCAGCAATAAGTTTTTTTGAGGTTGAGCTTACGGTCTGTAACTCAGCGGCTCGACACGCCTCAATCAATGGTAATCCATTGCAGGTGTAGGCATGCATAATGCTCACCCAGCGCAAAATATCAGCGCTTATCACCGTATTTTTTATGAATGGCAAATGTGCGGCAAGATGCACAATGGAGATCTGTTGCACGGTTTTTTTGCATGCAACAAGTGCTGCCGTGATGCCGGCACAGATGAGTACGATTATTTTTGCATGCAAAAAACTTGTTAACGCCATGCTCCATGCCACAATGCGTGGTGGGGTGATATTGGCCTGTTGGTACAGATTGCCAAACTGTGGGAGCAAAAAAGTAATGGTGCCAATCGTAATAACTCCAGCAGTGATGAGAGTAATTATTGGCCCGTTGCAGGCGTTGCGCAATGTTGTTTTGTACGCATGGTCAGCTAGGAGCATCTCTGCAATGCTCTCCAGGGCTTGGCTAAGGGTGCCTGTTGTTTCACTTGCCCTAATTAAATCTTGCGCGTACAGCGGAAGGTATGGCAGCGCATCGAGCGTTTCATGGAATGGGTGCCCTTGTTCAAGAGATTGTGTAGCTAGTGTGATGGCACTGCGCAGTTTATTGTTTGATTGGAGGCTGCTAGCCGTTTTGAGTGCTTGCTTGAGCGGAATTCCTGCTTCCACAAAAGCGCTCAGTTGAGCAAAAAATAAATGCAACTCGTAGGCAGCTGGCGGGCGCGCGAGGAGCTGCATGAACGATGCTAGCCCAAACCAGGCTTCAGTAAGGGTTAACACGGCAATCCCACTACCTGCCAGTTCCTGGTGTGCCTGTTGTTGGCCATGGGCTTTAAGAGAGCCTTTTTGTGTGGTGCCGTACTGGTCAAGCCCCTGCCAGTGATATAAAGGCATGATCATAGCTCCTATTTTGTCACCAAAAGCTGTTGTTCAATACCAAGGCGCTGGAGCACGGTTGCACGGTCAAGATCAGCTATGGCGACCGTTTTTTTGCGGTTTGTTGCACCCAAAATAATTTTTATGTGTGCTTGTGCAATATCGAGTTCTTTTGCTAAAAATTTGATTAGTTCAGCATTTGCTTTGCCATCTTCTGGAGGACTTTTCAGCCTGCAAATAATGACTCCATAGGCATTTTGAGCTATTTTTTGTGTGCCAGCCTGTGGAATCACTTTTAGTTCAAGCATGGTGGTCATGAGATCCTTTTTTAAAAAATACGCAAAAAAAACGAGACAAAGCATGCAACATATCATATACTAGCCTCACCTTTGACATCAAAAAATTTAGATAAATAGCAGATTTTGCGCCCATAGCTCAATTGGATAGAGCATCAGACTACGGATCTGAAGGTTAGAGGTTCGAGCCCTCTTGGGCGCATGTTTTTTGTGGAGAGATGGCTGAGCGGCTGAAAGCACTCGCCTGCTAAGCGAGTATCTGGAGTAATCCGGATCGAGGGTTCGAATCCCTCTCTCTCCACCAGTCTTCGCTAAAGCTACGGCTGGCCCGGCCAGTCATCCCTAAAGCGATTGAAGGAACAAAAAAATCTGTTTGATATTTTCTAGGACGGAGAGATGGCAGAGTGGTTGAATGCAACGGTCTTGAAAACCGTCATTCCGTGAAAGCGGAATCGTGAGTTCGAATCTCACTCTCTCCACCAGTCTTCGCCAAGGCTTCTGCTGGCACGCCAGTTTTCTACAGAGATTGAGTATCTGATGAAAATTGTGCCAAGACTGCCCGCCATAGCTCGTAGTCCGTCGTACCCACAGGGCAAAGACTGGATTAGCGAAAGCTCGGACATTTAATCTAGTATTTATTCTTATTTCAATAGCCCCTTCTCATCGTCTTGCCTATCATTTCGATAAAACCATTACTACGCAAAGACAGTCAAAATTTTTTTTGCTAGAGTTTTCTGCGTGGGATTCCTGTTTTT
>JBIIJF010000010.1:0-12663 GCA_044234015.1 Candidatus Babeliales bacterium | reverse complement strand
CAACCTCCATGAGCGTACACACCTAATTGAACCAGTACCGCACGAACAAATTCCCGGCATTCTGCATAGCTTAGCCATTTTAGTTTTACCATCGTACGATACTCCTACCTGGCGAGAACAATTTGGTCACGTTCTTATTGAAGCGATGGCTTCCGGAGTCCCTGTTATTGGCAGCAATGGGGGAGAAATACCGCATGTGATTGGCACAGCAGGTCTTGTTTTTGAACAAAAAGATGCACAAGCGCTGCTTGCTCAATTAAAAACTTTGATGCAAGATGAAACAGTACGACATGCGCTCATTAAAGAGGGCCTACAACTTGCTCATACAACCTATTCGCACCAAGCAATTGCTCAACAAACGCATGATAGTTGGCTTAAAATGGTACTCAAGCAAGGATAAGTATGAAAAAAATAGCTGTTATCGGTGCTGGTTATGTTGGTCTGGTTACTGGAGCCTGCCTTGCACAAAAGGGCAACCTAGTAACCATTGTTGAAAACAATCCAGATAAAATAACACAACTCCTCAGCGGCATGATCCCGTTCTATGAACCTAATCTTGATACCATTGTACAAGATGCTCTGGTCAAAAAAACCGTTCGCTTTGTATGCACCATCGCCGAGGCCTTGTCTGAAAAACCTGATGTTGTTTTTTCCTGTGTTGGGACACCACAGCTGCCAAGCGGCGCTGCGGACCTGAGCTATGTTGAAGCTGTTGCAAAAGAAATTGGCACGCACATTGAGCACTACACCGTCATCGTAAATAAATCTACAGTGCCTGTTGGTACCGTTACCAAAGTCTCAACCATCATTAACACCAAGCTTGCAGAGCGTAATATAAACGTTGATTTTGATGTCGTTTCAAATCCGGAGTTTTTAAAAGAAGGCGATGCCGTCAATGATTTTTTAATGCCAGACCGCATTATTGTTGGCGTAAAAACAGAGCGCGCTGCTGGTGTTCTGTACGAAATTTATAAAGCATTCATCACCTCTGATGCGCAATTTTTAGTGATGAGCCCAGCATCTGCAGAGCTCACAAAATACGCTGCTAATGCCATGCTTGCAACACGCATTAGCTTTATGAACCAACTTGCTCAGCTTGCCGACAAAGTTGATGCGGACATCACACAAGTTAAAATTGGTATGGCTAAGGATCGTCGCATTGGTCCTCATTTTTTGAACGCCGGCATCGGTTACGGAGGCAGCTGCTTTCCAAAAGATGTAGCAGCGCTGGTCCACATGGGATCAGAAAATCATTACCCAATGACACTGATACAAGAGGTAGAAAATATCAATCATGTGCAACGCGTATGGTTCAACCACCTCATTACACGGCACTACGGACCAACATTAGCCACTAAAACGGTAGGCATCTGGGGTCTTTCATTTAAACCAGAGACAGATGATATCCGTTGTGCTCCTGCACTTGATATTATTAAATCACTTCTTGCGAATGGCGCTAACGTTATCGCATACGACCCTATCGCAATTAACAACATGAAAAAAATATTTGGTGAAAACATTACCTACGCCACAACAAGCAAACAGGTTCTTGAAAACGCTGACTTCTTAGTCTTGCTAACCGAATGGCAAGAATTTTTGGCAACTACCCCAACACAATTTTTGGCGCTGAAAGACAAAGTTATTTTTGATGGCAGAAATTGTTTTTCGCCTGAAGAGCTTGCAGTTCTTGGTCTCACCTACTACTGTGTGGGCCGCAACAGTCTTACCGAGCACACTAAAGTGCTCCTTGATCCTAAACCAGTTTTTGAACAAAGAACCACCTCTGCGTGGTAAAGACAGGCTTGATTAATGGAGCACCCAAAAATTCTTTTTATCCATCATGGAAAAGGAATTGGTGGTGCTCCGCTCAGTTTGCTGTATCTAGTTAAAGCAATTACAAAAACACGCTACCGGCCCTCAGTGGCATTTCTTCATAACTCAGACGCTATGACTCTTTTTCGTAATGAACGTATCCACATACGAGACCTTTCTATTGGCCGTTATGATTTGCCGCATACCAAAATCTGGTGGTTTCGGTGGTATCACATAGGCTACTTGATGCGGGCTATCTGGGATAGTTTCATCACTCTTTTTTTCACGGCACCACAACTATACAAAGAAGAACAACCAGAAATCGTACACCTCAATACAAGCTCACTAATCGCCTGGGGGCTGGCTGCAAAATGGCGAAATATTCCGGTCGTCTGGCATATTCGCGAGCCATTAGCTGACGGCTATTTTGGTTTACGCAAAGCATTAATCACACAATGCATTAGCTACGCAGCAAGTAACATTATTGCCATTTCACATCACGATGCTCAACCATGGGCAACATCTACAAAAATGCATGTAATTTATAATGCGGTCCCTGCTGATCGCTTTGATTATAGGATTTCACCAAAGGCCTTTATCGAACAACATAACCTCAAACAAGCACCGCGCATTCTATTCGTTGGAGGCCATTCCAAAGAAAAAGGAACACTGGCCATTTTACATATTTTTGCAAAAGTTTTGCGCACCATACCAACAGCCCAACTACTTATTGCAGGGTACCTTCCTCACACGCACACAAACGGCTTTCTGCGGTCTATGACCCCAGGCGCTTGCCACACACAGGCTGTAATCACAGAGCTCAAAAAACTTGGTAATTGCGTCGTACTCCTTGGGCCGATTAACAGTATGCCACAAGCTATGGCCGCAGCTGATGTAATTGTTTTTCCAGCAACCGTCGGCCATTTTGCCAGGCCAATTATAGAAGCAGGATTTATGAAAAAGCCGGTTGTCGCATCCGACCTTGCTCCGCTTAATGAGCTTGTAATCGATGGTAAAACAGGTTTTTTGCTCAGGCCCTACGACTACAACGCCTGGGCAGATCGCTTAATCACTCTCCTCACGAACCCAACACTTGCAACGAGCTTGAGCCAAGCTGGTTTTGACTATTGCACAAAAACATTCTCTCTGCCTGAACAAATCATTAAGATTATCCAGCTATACGATGATGTAATAAAAAGGAGGAATACATGAACCCGATAGCGCTCAAGCAAGAGGTAAAAAATTACTGGAACCAAGCTGCCTGTGGAACAGAATTTATTCAACTAACTAAATTTTCTAAAGAATATTTTGAAGCTATCGAAGCTTTCCGCTATAAAATAGAACCAGATATTTTCTCTTTTGCTCAATTCACGCGTTATCACGGAAAGAAGGTACTGGAGGTAGGCGTTGGTGCTGGCACAGATTTTCTACAATGGATTCGTGCTGGGGCAATTACCTATGGTATCGATCTCACTGAAGAAGCCATAGCTCACGCACAGCACAGACTCATGCTCTATAATTTGGCGGCACAAGATGTACGTATTGGTGATGCAGAAAGCATCCCATACGAAAACAATCAATTCGACTTGGTCTACTCATGGGGCGTTATCCACCATTCACCGAACACCTTTCAAGCGCTGAAAGAGCTCATCCGCGTTACCAAGCCTGGTGGCACTATAAAAATTATGATTTATAATCGCAACTCCTTGTTCGCCTTTTACCAGTACCTTAACCACGCTCTCTTTAAGGGCAAGCCCTTCCGATCATTCAAAAAAGTTCTTTATCACTATCAAGAAAGCCTAGGGACGCAAGCCTTCACCATCAAAGAGGCCAAAAATCTACTCTCCAAGTGCCCTGTTACCATCAAGCAGCTCTCTGCCCCCGTCACAAAGCATGATTTATTGTATTACAAATCTCCCCTGGTCCGTGCGATTGCCTATGCCCTAGCTTGCATTTGCGGCTGGAATACGTCTGGCTGGTTTATGATGATTGAGCTAGAAAAAACAAATAGCCACCCATAATTACAGGTAGAAAAAACCTTTAAAAACTCCTAAGATCATTTCTACCGGTATCTTCTGTCAGGCTTTTTTTCTGGTATACTAGAGTCAATAACAGCGTACAGTTCAATTTTTTTGCGTTAGAAGAAATATGATTTTAGACGATACAACACTGCCTCCGATCAATGAAGATCCAGCCCAACAAACGATTGTAAACAACGATGTATCTGCCTCCACAGAGCCTAATTTTAAAGAATTGTATCTGCGTACCAATGCAGATTTTCTTAACTTTAAAAAACGCATAGACCGTGAACGCGCTGAGATGGCAGTTGTTTTGCAAGGTGATGCTATTGAACAAGTCCTTCCAATCATCACCGACCTAGACCTGGCCCTTACCACCGCTGAACAAAACGGTGCACAGCAGGCCTGGTTGGATGGCTTTTCACTTATCCTAAAAAATGCCAAAAAACGCCTACAGGCTCTTGGCCTTGAAGAAATTGCCGCTACAGGGAAGTTCAACCCAAATGAACATGAAGCACTGATGCACGTCGATAGCCCTGAGCACACGAGTGGTGATATTGTACAGGTACTGGAAAAAGGATACGCTCTCAAAGGTCGTGTAATTAAATACGCTCGCGTTAGTGTTGCCAAGTAAGGATTTCCTATGGGACTGGTTCGCAACATCGATGGAAAAGCTCCTCGTCTCGGACGCCGTTTACGCCTACGACAGCGCTTTCAACAACGATTGCATATCATTCCCAATATTTTCACCCTAGGTAATGCCTTCTTTGGTTTTACATCTGTCATTTTTGCCGCCCACGGCCATTTTGTAGCAGCGGCTTATTTTATTTTACTTGGGGCGCTACTCGATGGTCTTGATGGGCGGATTGCACGTTATTTAAAAACGACAAGCGAACTAGGAACGCAGCTAGATTCCCTCTGCGACGCGGTCTCTTTTTGTATGGCCCCAGCGGTACTCATGTACTTTTGGGAGCTCAGAAAAATAGGGATTTGGGGCTTTGTTGCATGCTGCCTTTTTATGCTTGCAGGCCTCTTGCGCTTGGCTCGCTTTAATGTTACCCATCAACAACAAATCATTTTCTCCATTGGTACAACGACAACCGTTGCCGGCTGCTTTTTAGCGACCATTCTGCTGACGCTCCATCAACATTTTTTCCAATCACATGACCTAGTTATGCTCTTTTTTGCTGTAATTATTCTTTCCTGGTTGATGATCAGCAAAGTACCATTCCCCGTTTTCAAACAGCTCTCTAAGACGACCTATGGGGTAGGCACCGGCATTAGCCTGGCATTCTTTATCACTATGGGATTTGTCCAGGTGCTATTTTATGCCTTCATTTTTTACTTTGCATACACTTTTTTTCGGGTGGTTTTTATTAAATTTCATACCAAAAAAATCTAATTGTTTGCTACACTAAGGCTTGCCATTTACAAAAAAAGGAAGCCGCTATGAACCTAGTTACCAAGAACGTTTTTGTCTGCTGTGCGCTTGTTTTTTCCCTCTGTGCACTCGGTACTGCATTTGTTCTTATCAAGAAACAGTCTACGCTGGATCGCCGGATAGAGCTGCTAACGCACCCGTCACAAAGCTCTGCCAAAACGGTAATCAATGATTCCGCAAGCATCAATTTTGGAACCAATACCTGGCTCGGAGTGCAAAAAAAAGTTAAGGACACGGTCGTCCAAGTATTCTCCCACATCTCTGAATTTAACTGGCTTGAACCCTACAAAACACCTGAACAAAATGAAAGCGCTGGCAGTGCGTTTTTTGTAAATGCTGATGGGGATCTTGTAACGAATTACCACGTTATTGCTCAAGCAAGTAGTGTTGAAATACAAGTCCCATCATTTGGGCTTGAACGTTTCGATGTAGATATTGTTGGGGTAGCACCAGAGCGAGACATTGCTCTTTTACGGCTTACCGGAGACTCTAAACAAAGGATCTGCAAAAAAATAGGTTCTATCCCTTTTTTATCGCTTGGTGACTCCGATAGCATTTTACGATCACAAGAAGTTTTAGCCCTTGGTTACCCGCTTGGGCAAACACGGCTGAAAAGCACCCTTGGAATTGTGAGTGGCCGCGAGCGCCTTGGGAATACAGGCTTTATTCAAATATCTGCGCCTCTGAATCCTGGGGCATCTGGTGGCCCAACCCTCAATACACAGGGCGAAGTAGTGGGTATTATCTCCTGTGGAATTCCCAGCGCCCAGAATGTTGGATACATTATTCCAATTAATGAAGTAACCAGTGCGCTGAAAGACCTCCCTATCGTCAAATTACTGCGAAAACCTACCCTTGGCTGTCTTTTTACCGCAGCAACCCCTGAAATGGTAAAATATTTTAATAATCCAGGCGACGGCGGCTGGTACATAGCCAAGGTATTCAAAGGTACCCTTTTTGAAAGCGTTGGTGTCCAAGAAGATGATATGCTCTACCAAATCAATGGTCACCGGATTGACGTCTATGGCGATCTAGATGTTCCATGGAGCGAGGACAAGGCCTCGTTATTTGAATTCTTAAATCGTCTCAATATTGGTGATAAGCTTACCTTATCAATATTCCGTAAAGGGGTACACAAGGAGTTCAGCTTTATTTTTGAACCTAATTTCTTGCCACCGATTCGTATGGTATATCCGGAATTTGAACCAGAAGCTATTGACTACGAAGTTATTGGGGGCATGGTCGTTATGCCCCTCACCCTGAACCACGTGCTCACACTCAAGGCAAGAACACCAGACTTAATGCGTTATGGCAAAGTTGAACAACAGCACGAACCAGCGCTTATTATCACTAATATTTTGCCAAACTCACAGGCTTCAAAAGCACGTATTTTACAAGCAGGTGAAATTATTGAGATGGTTAATGGTGAAAAAGTAAAAACCCTACAAGATTTCCGAAATGCGATTCTTGATGGCGCAAAAACTGGGTACATTACGTTACGTACCGATGATAATTTTTATGCAGTACTCCCGCTTGATAAAATTATTAAAGAAGAAGATATGCTCGCTGCACGTTATTTCTATAAGAAATCAGCCCTATTTGAGGCACTCAGCCAACGACAACCACAAAGTACAGAGTCTGCTCTAACAGCAAGTACCCCACTAACATTCAACCAGAAAACCACATGAAAAAAGAAAAACGTCGCCTAGATACACTTGTCCTTGAACACTATCCACACCTTACACGCAACCAGGTACAGAGTTTTATTATGCAAGCAAAAGTCTGCGTTGATGGGGTGGTGGTAACCAAAGCAGGTGCCCAGTTCACCAGTGATGTGCCAATCACCCTTGATGAACAGCACCCTAAATTTGTCAGCCGTGCTGGTTTTAAATTAGAATCAGCCCTTGATGCGTTTGGTATTGACCCAACGGGTCTGGTGTGCATGGATGCGGGTATTTCTACTGGTGGCTTTACTGATTGCTTACTCCAACGGGGCGCAAAGCGTGTGTATGGCATTGATGTTGGCTACGGACAGGTGCATGAAAAAGTAGCACAGGATGAGCGAGTTATTTTGCTAGAAAAAACCAATCTCCGGCTGTTAACCTCTTTGCCAGAAGTAATTGATCTGGCAACACTAGATTTATCATTTATTTCTTTGCTCAAAGTTATTGAGACGGTAAAGGGATTGCTCAGCCCTACTGGAAAGATCATCACACTGATCAAACCGCAATTTGAAGCTGAACGAAAAGATATCGGACGCGGCGGACTTGTTTCCAATCCCACCGTTCACGAAGAAGTTATTCAAAATATTAAAAGTGGTTTTGAAGAGCACGGATTTGAGCTCCTGTCGGTAATCCAGTCACCCATTCTTGGTGCTGCATCAGGGAACATTGAATTTGTTGCTTTGTTCAAGCGGTTTTAGACAACTGGTTTGTACTTAAGCTGATGAAGCAACTTCAGGCCAAAGTGCTTCGGTAAAAAACTATTTTGCTTTGGCAATATCTTTAACCGATATCCAGGCTAATGTCATTCCCTTTTTATCCACAGTGTTCATTCCTTGTGGAGGGCTGGTGATTATGTCTCTTACTATTATTTTATCTTGCTAAAAAAAGGCCCATTCCAATTTAGGAATGGGCCTTTTTTTCTAGGTTTTAGACTAACAGCTGATTTCTGAAACCGCTTACGCTACTTGAGCTGCTTAAGATTGTCCTGCTTCAACAGAATCATTTTCGCTAGCTTCTTGCTCATCAATCTGCGCATCTTCTCTGTTACTCATAGCATTTGCATACAAGCGATATGCTGCGTAAACAACAGCTGCTGCTGCAGTGAATTTTGCTGCTGTTTTAATGTTTTCTTTGATTTCTGAATCCATTCCCTTGATGTAATCTTTGATAACCCCTTTAGGACAAATAAGATCGTACACAACCAGGCCGGTTGCGCCTGCAAGAGCGGACATCAAAATCTTTTGTGTTTTAAGGTCGCCAGTAGCTTTCTCAAGGGACAACAAAACCATCTCAGCTGGAGTGTGGCAAATATAATCACCTTTGCTGCCAATACCTACAATATCATAACGCAGCTTACGTTCATCATTCAAGAATTGATAAAGACCATCTTCTGAGCGTAGCTTAATTTCAAACAAGCCTGACCAAAAATCAATGTCTGCTTGGGTTACTGCTTCAGGATTTTTCAGTACTTCAAGTACTAACCATGGCTTTGGATTACGTGGAGCAATATTGTGCTTGATGAAATAAGCTTGCAAGCCACGAAGATATTGTACGGTGTCTACCGTCATAACCATCGGGGTACCTTTGGCATACTCATCAGCAAACAGGGTACCTTTGTACTCTTTTTGCTCGATAAGCCCAACACTTGACATCAAATCTTCAACAACAGCAGCCAAAGGCGCGTTCATTTTTCTAAAGTCACGAAACTTTTTATCCCACTGTTTTCCATAATCACAAAATGCTTTATCACGCAAAACAACCAAATTTTCCATGGCATCTGCATTTTTTGCATCCACTGTCTTGCCACTACCGGTACGCGCTGCGCACTCAAAAATTTGCAGTGATCCTTCTGCTGGCTTGGTTAAGGTAGCAACAGGATTAACGCCAACATGGGCATTGAAGCGCAAACATGGCTGGTCACCAGCCTTAATTGTTTCTGGAGCCATCAGCCTACGTAGCCCAATAACCGGACTACCTTCAATAGACCTGGCAACATTAGAAATGTGCGCTGTTGTCACAGCAAAAAGTCCACTGCAGGTAGCAGCAAGAAGCACCGCTTGTATAGCCGATTGTGCAAAGTTTTTCATTAGAAACCTTAGTAAAAAAGTAAAACCAGTCAGACGACTAATCAGTCTAGAAAAATACATGGATATTTCAAGAATTGGTTGCTATAGAAGCAAAAAACACACTTTATTGCCACAGGCGCCTTGATAAAAATACAAACAGAAAAACAATCAGGAGCAGGCAGGCAAAGGGACCCCAATCACCATCGATTGCCCATTTTACTGTTATGCCGCAGGCAACTGTAATTGGATAGGGCAATCCGACCCACAACCAGCGTCCTCCCCATACAAACCCAAAGCAAAAAAGTAAAATAGTAATGACCGGATACCAAAGCAAACTGGCATAATAAACTACATGCTCTGCCGCTTGCTTCCAGAGCACCCGTACTGTTGTTGTAGGTAAATATTGAGCAAGCACAAGCTGCTGTAAGCAACCCTGCAAACCATATATTTGTTGCCTGAGGCAAATAACATTAAAAAACCACGCAGAGCTGTATTCTTTAGTCGGAAACCGCTCTGTCGCCTGGCCAAGCACATCAACGCTAAGAGCATTAGTTAAACGGAGAATTCCTCTTTGCCTATCGCCTTCACAGTGTGCTGCCCTGGTTACCTCTTTCACCTCGAAATCTGCAGTCATGGCAATAAGCATTAGGCCATCTCCGGTATTTTTCACCAGATCATAGGCATCCACAAAACAAAAACGTCTGTCCTCCAGTTCAAACCAGCTGTTCATAACGTAATGCTGCCGTTGCTGCTTAAATTGAACATATTTAAACTGCTCAGCTCGCTGCGCCAGAGGCAGCACAAACACTTCCCTCATCACCACCACACCACACAGTAATACCAAGGCACTCAGGCTAATAAGCCAAACGAGCCGCCGGGGAACAAACCCAATAAACTGTAAAAAATCCCATGCATCGCTTGTTGTTAAAATCCGAAGCACAAAAATGGTTGCTAACCAAACACTGGCTGGCAACACATCAAAAAACGATGGAATGGCATTTAGATAAAAAAAATGACCGATATGGCCAGAGGAAACATGTGTCACCCGCGCAAGCTTTTCAAAAAACTCAATCAGATTGAACAAACAGGCAAGGAGGAGCGCTATTGCCCCAAGCGCTCCAAAAAAGAGTCGAATCACATAGCTGGCAAGGGTCATAGCACCTACGGCTGCTTTTTCTTCAATAATGAATCTGGGGTCATAAGACCACATGAGACCAATGTTTTAATAGCCTCTTCAAAGCTAATTTCTGTCTCAATAACTTCTGCTGCAGGCATAATAAAGAAATATCCGGTTGTTGGATTTGGCGAGTTTGGCATAAACACTTTTACATACCGCTCACCTGGAAACTGCTTAAAGTGTTCTGGAATTATTGGTTCATACGTTGCCTCTGCTGACTCAAGCAAAAAAGCCAAATGATACTGCCCTTTGCGTGGATACGGAATAAGAACCACTTTGCGACTCTTAGCTAAAGCAGAATCTGACGCCTTAAAAAAATCGACAACAATCTTGGCCGCAGAGTACACAATACGTACCAAGGGAATGCGATTAACCATACTTTCTAAGAAATCAACCAGGCGGTTCATAATAAAAACTTTAAGAACAATGCCAATGCCCAAAATCACAAGCATAACTATTACAAATTCTGAGCCTGGAATACGCTGCAAGCAAAATGGCTGCACATGCCTGAGTGGCACGAGCATTTTTGCCACAAGCCCATAAAGAAAACTAATAAAAAAGAGCGTTGCGGCTATGGGAATAACCGTAAACAAACCACTCAAAAAAACAGACCGTATGTGGGCTATACTTATTTTTAGTCGTCTCATCATAGATTTAATCCTAACTTATGTACTTAGCTCTTTGCGTAATGCCTCAGCCAAATCACGAGCAACGGTACCCGCTGCCTCGCTCGTTTGTGCTTCTGCCATGATACGTAGCAGCGGCTCTGTCCCCGAGTACCGGACTAACAATCTGCCCCCATCAATACGCTCCTGATAGGCAGCTATGATACTGGCAAAAGGCTCCTCTGATAAGTTTTTTTTCTGCGCTACCTCGATATTGATGGTAGTCTGAGGAAATTTAACAAACGTCTGCATCGCCCAGTTCCCTCTCATACATAGCACCTCAAGTACCTTGAGGGCCACAAAAATACCATCACCCGTCAGTAAGTAATCTTTTAAAATAACATGCCCAGAATTTTCGCCACCGAGCAATACTTGGTGCTCTTTTAGAGCAACTGCTATGTATTTATCGCCAACCGCTGTTCGGACGAATTTTTTCCCTTGAGCCTCAACTGCAAGGGCGAGCCCCTGGTTTGAGACCACAGTCCCAACCACCACTGGCATTCCTTTGTAGGTTGGTAAATCTAGCAGCATGTACAAAATATCATCCCCATCTCGCACCTCACCATGGCGATTCACAGCGACTATCCTGTCACCATCGCCATCAAAAGCAAAGCCAGCATCAGCTCCTATCTGCATAACAAGCTCTTGTAGTGACTCGGGATGGAGCGCTCCACAGTGATCATTAATGTTACGACCAGTTGGCAGATTGCCAACCATTACAACCTTTGCCCCGAGCTGCTTAAATATTATGTCTGCACAAACAGCAGTTGCTCCATGGGCCAAATCAAGGGCAATAGTACGACCCTTCAAAAATCCTGGCCTAAAATACGAGGTAACAAACTGTACGTACATGGGCACAGCTCCTAATAAATGAGTAACTTGACCATGTGCTAATACTGGCAAATCATGTTGCCCTGCCCACATATTCATCATAGCTAAAAGCACATCTTCATCACGCTTAGACAATTTACAATCGATGGCATCAAATAATTTAATGCCATTATCGGTATACAAATTATGCGATGCAGAAATCATTACACCAGCACTAAATGACGTATCATTTTTGATCAAGGCACAAACACCCGGCGTTGGAATAATGCCCGCATCAACAACCGCAGCACCACCAAGCAGCAATCCTTCTGTTAAGGCTTTTTTAATGCGCTCACAGGACAAGCGTGTATCCATTCCTATCAGTAATCGTGGTTGTGTGACGCAATATTTCTCTCGAGCCCATAAAGCTATAGCATATCCCAGGCGCAATAAGGTATAATCGTTGAAGGGGAATTGGTCTGCTGGGCCACGAATGCCATCAGTACCAAAAGTAATAAGAGGGGTCAGTGTTTGGGTGATAGTTTCCATGAGCATATGATCCTTGCGTATAAGAATTTTCCCTAATTTGATTGCTTGTGCTAAAATAACCCAAAAATAGAAAAGGGTCTTCTATGAATTATTGGTTTTTAGCTACGTGTTTTTTTGTAGGCGTTTCCGCATCATCAACGATGGGGCCTATTTTTGTAATGACATTTAATAACAGCGCTCTAAAAGGTTTCTGGAAAGGTTTTTTTACAGCACTCGGTGCAGCAATTGGCGATGGGGTTCTTATCCTACTCGGTCTACTTGGAATGCTAAGTATTTTACAAAAATCAGCCACTTACCATGTTGCTATTGATTTGATTGGGGGCTCATTACTGCTTCTTTTTGGGATAACACTTCTTATTCGCCAACGCAAAGATCCAGAAATGGCACCATTGACGGCAAAC
>JBIIJF010000089.1:0-4088 GCA_044234015.1 Candidatus Babeliales bacterium | reverse complement strand
AAAAAGAGGCAAAATAAGATAAAGGCTGGAGCATATGCTTCGGGTATATGGTTGAGAGTTACCATCGCTTGAGCAACTAAATTTGGTGATTTGGTTGTGATGGTAAGCCCCAGTGCTGAATTCATTTGATTGATAATAATCATAGTTGCAATACCCAAGATAAATCCATGGAGAGCGCTTCCTGGAATGAACATCAGGTAGCGTTCAATCCGTAAGTGGTAGCATGCGTAAATGATAATACCAGAAAGAATGGCGAGCATGGGCAGGCTGCTCATGCCAAAAATATGTGCGTAGGTTGCAAGAAGGCCAACGAGTGCTCCGGCTGGGCCTGTAACGTTGTAGTGACTGCTTCCCGCAAGAGAGCCAATAAAGCCAGCAATTATTGCTGTAATAATCCCCGTTACGGGCGTGGTGTCCGATGCGACCGCAAGCGAAATAGCGATCGGCAGCGAAACAAGGCCAACGGTTAGCCCAGGTAGAAAATTAGTACGAATGTTTTTGAAAATATTAGCAAGCATACGGGTGTCCAAACAAATATAGAGAAACGTTGGCCTGATAATACCACATTTGTTTTGTTCCCCAAAATGATTTTGTACTATGAGTGATTGGCTGTTTGTTTGCGCTGTGCCAGTCATAGGTGTCTGCCAATCCTCTTAACAAATATTTTCTGGAGCTACGATTGCTCTTTAGCGCGGCTTGCTACGACGCGCCAGTTCGGAATATCATCAAAAAGCTCTTTGACGTCTTCCTCGGCGGTAGGCCCAAGACCAGTGATGCATAGTGCATAATATTTTTCCATTGGGGTTTTAGGGGCTGGAAAGTTCCCTTTTTCTAGAATAGCCTTGGCTTCCAGTGCAAGCTTATCGGCTTCCTCAACACGCTTAGAAATAATAGGCCAGGCGAATCCGTGGCAAGAGCCAGCCAGGCTGATTTTCAATCGCTCGCTGCAGGAGAGCAATGGAGTTATTTGGATCTTCTTTGAGGCCACATAAAATAGAGGCGAGCAGATCACAGCATTCAGCGTTATTAGGATCTATTTGCAAAGCCTTATCAAGAGCCATTTTTGTCTCCTTGTAAAGGCAATGAACATGATATAGCGTCTTTGCTAACCAAAAATGAGCCTGCATATTCATTGGGTCAAGAGTGCAAGCTTGTTGCAAAGAACTCAGGGAACGGTCAGGATCATAAAATGGATCCATGCATAAAAAACCTACTTGGATCAATGCATCCACATCATTAGGATTTTTTTCTAAGCGTTTTTCGCATTGCTCAAATAGTGCTATCTCTTCAGCACTCGCTTGGCAGTTATGTTTTGGCATATAATTTCTCGGAAGTCATAGTTACTCTTTTGATGGGCGTGCAGCAGCACGTTGTTTAGCAATATCCGTTAAAAATTCTTCTACCCGTTGCAACGCTTCTGGCTTTAGCCCTGTCATACACCGCGCGACGTACTCTTCCATTGGTGTTTTTGGAGGAGATAAAATAGTATTTTTTAAAATCTCTTTAATTTCCAGAATTTCCTTCTCAGCTTCATCAAGCTGCCCTCTTTTCAAAAAATGATTAGCTAGACGAAATCTCAATAATGGCCAACCTGGCTGAGTCGTTATTGCTCGCTGCAGGAGAGTAATGGATTTGCTAAGGTTCTCATCTTCCCCCAAGCTTTGTAGAACGGATGCTAATAAGTCACAACATTCAGCATTATTTGGATCAATTTGCAATGCATTCTCGAGAGCTATTTTTGCATCTTCGTATGCGCATTGCGTATGGTACAGTGCCCTTGCAAACCAAAGCTGTGCCTGCATATTCGCTGGCTCAAGCTCAACAGCCCTCTCTAAGCAATCAAAACCAAACTCTTCGTCATCATGAAAAGGCTCGATGCATAGAAACCCTATCTGGATCAACGCATCAACATCATTAGGGTTTTTCTCTAAGCGTTTTTCATATTCCTCAAATAGCGCTACTTCTTTAGCGCTTGCGTGACAGCAATGTGTTTGCATGCAACTCTCTCAGACGCATTCTGTAGTCCTTCATAAATCTTCGTCTGTAGGCTCTATCAGTGGTTCAACCATTTTAATGAGTTTATCTATAGCATTGAGAACCTCTATTCTTTCTTCTTCATCTGAAAATTGATCCGGCCGCTCAGAATAAACCATAAAATCACTCGCCATAAGTAACGGCAAACATGCGGAAAAAAAAGTATCCTTCCATGATTGGTCAACATTCAAAAGACAATCGACAAGACTTTTTAAGGTTACGTCAAGATTAACAAGTGAGCGCCTGCCATTTTTATAATCAATTAGATACGTCTGTATCCATCGAAGTTGTCTTTGATCGTACTCTTCTCGTTCACTATACAAACCCATAATATCCTTATTTTTTCAAGCCATAGCATACTGTTACAACATCACCAGCGTAGTTTACTACAACACTAAGATCGTTTGTACTTTGATAATAGGTTATTACCTTTTTCTTGGGGTTTATCTTAACAACCACACCATTTTCTAGTACCTCATTAACCATAGCTGGTAAAAAGCCCCGTTCTTGCATTCTATCTAATGCATGTGCCGAAAATACCCGGTCATTGATCTGAGTAGAGACATTCCTGGTGCCATCAGGCCATGCAGCTCCAGTTTTTCCACGCCTACCCACAGGTGCCCTTGCTGATGGATCCTTAAGCCGTAGTACTTTTTTAATTTTTTTCGTTTCAGGATTTTTGCTATCAATCCAAACAAACCGGCTCTTTATCCCCCTGCCAGCAGTCCGTGTACGGCTAGCCTCTGTTGGTAGATTGCCTAACATCCTTTTGCGCATGGTGGGAATTGTTTTTGGCAGCTGTATGCCCTCAGGAACTCCTGCTAGTGCTACCCGATACTCTTCAACAGCGGCAAAACCACCCTGCTTGCCGATGGTGAGCATTTCACCCACCTGGGTAACTGCATGGGTAATAGGCGTCATGAAGTCTGCAACACGCGGTACGCTGGCAGCAAACTTCTTTGCCAACGCCAACTCTTTTGCAACAGCGGCATGCAGGGTTGCCTCAAGACTGAGACACAAGGTATTGGTAGTTCGTATGTGCTGAATAGCGGCGCCAACGCCTTTGAGTGAGCCACCAATAAAGAGCATCTGGCCAATCTCTTTGCCAATCAAGCGACCACGCTCTTGATACGAACAGTGCATAAAGGCATTGTAGAGTCTCTTGATACGCTCTGCTGCCACTGCGCATTCGGCTTCAAATTGATCTTTGGGTAGCAATGGATTAGGAATCAGGTTTAAGCAGTCCCACAGGCCACAGGCAAGTTTTTGTGCGCCACCAACAAGGCGTAAAGCCAGGTTGTACAGCCCTGCAGCAGGATCAACGCTCATCTCAAATGCGGTCGTGCCCATCTCTTTTACCAAGTACACTGCTGGCTCAAGAAGGCCTTCGGCTGTGCCAATCGCCATGCCTTTAAGGTAATCAAAAAATTCTTTTGAGGCCTGCTGGATGTTGCTGAGTGCTTCTGATGCTGCGCCTAGCTGCTTGGCATGCTCGCGGTCGTGCGGCTTGCGCGTGCTAGCAAGCTCTTTTGCCAGCCGCTCAAATTGCCGCGCACTGGCCTGATAGGCCTCTTGAATCTGATTGAATGTATCTTCGCTGACAAAACGGGTGATGGTAATTTCACGACGAACGGGTGCTTCAAGCTGCTGTGCAGGCTTGCTTGCCAGCTCTGCAGTAGCACGTGTGGAGGGCTGATTGATTTCTCGCGTAGACTCCTGTATTGATTCTTGCACAGGTTGTTGTGAGGGCGATAACTGGCTAACTGGTTGTCTCACGCTTGGTGCGGGCAGGAAGCGCGGTGGTTCCAAATGTGCATGCACCGTAAGAGGTGAAGCATGGTCGATCGCAGGCGGTCTTTCAGGGTAGAAATCTATGATCTCCGGCCTTTTTAAACCGAGCATGTTGTTAGGTGTGAGCGGCTCTTCAGGCACAAGTGCTTCGGCAATTTGCTCAGGTGTTGCTCCCGTCTCCGCCATCACATTGCCGGCAATTTCTATGATTTCTTGGTAGGGCGAGAGTGGGGGATCAAACTTGATCCACTTTGGTTGCGGGC
>JBIIJF010000088.1:0-4134 GCA_044234015.1 Candidatus Babeliales bacterium | reverse complement strand
TGCTAATTTGGCACAAGGCAATCTGAGACTGTGTTCAAGAGCTCATCGCCGATATGTTTTATATATACCGCAGCGCAGAGGCTTAAGCCTACCGTCGTCAAAGGTCTGAACTCTGTGTTGTGGATAGCTTCTCGTGCAGCCAGGTCTAGAAGCCCACAAATCTCGTTAAGGACTGTTGCATTTGCTGGATTAGGAGTTGTTTGGCTCAAGTTTTGAAGAGAGGCGTAAATGGTCTTAAGTTCTAGTAGGCACATCCCTTGGAAGGCAGTGCTACTTATGGCAAAAAAATGTTCGTCCGGTGCTTCAGTATCACCTGTAACGACTATTGCTTGCCATATTTCGGCATATGCTGGATTGTGCAAAAATGCATCTATAAAAATTTGATAGCCCGTGCTGTTGAGGCATATCAATTGTAAAAGCTCGCTAATTGGGGACTCTTCATTGGCCACTTGGGCTGTGATGACGTTTTTAATTTTGAGCCCAAGGTACTGGCAGAGCACTTGTACGTCAGGGGTCATTTCAGGAAGTATTTTTTTAATGTTTTGCTCAAAGATGGCTAACTCATCAGCGACAAGTGCTGTTAGGATGTTATCGCTACTGAAAGCACTTGTCGCTTTTGGATTTTGCGCAATGCTTAGGACGTCTTTTTTTGCTTGGTATTTTGCTAAAAATTCAATACTGATGGAGTTGATAATTTTCAGAAGCATACGATATGCAAGCAGATAACTAAGAAGCTCTGTGGTTGATTTATTATCTACAAATGTTGGATCTTGGATGTCGGCTTGGAGAAAATCCGATTGTCCTCGTAGGTCAGGCTCTTCGATACCTATTTTTTTGCAGAGTGTTGTAAATTGATCTTCAAAAGTACTCAATTCAACAATAACAGCACCTAATTTTTTTATAACGTTTTGACGGAATACAGAGTCTTCTTTATTGCAGGTATTGAGATATTGATAACAATTTTCTAAGAGCAAATTAGCGGCATCCTGCTGTTGAACATAAGGTGTTTGATTTACTGTGAAGGAGTACCCGAGAGCATCGTATTGTATTTCTCGGTTTTGAGTATACGTCTCTAGGGAGTCATACTGACTACCCACTGCTTGGAGGCTTGATCCGATTAATAAACTGATTAACAAGTTGTATGTTGCAAACTTCATGATGATTTCCTTTGTATGAAAGTAATGTTTCATGTTTGAGAATACTACATGGTTTTGTAATGTCTAGCGCATTTGGTTGGGTGCAATAGGAAATAGCGCCAACATACCGAATTATTCCTGGTGCATGATTTCCTAAGATAAATTACATCAAGGGGATTGGTAGTCTGTATTGTTTGAGGGAAAGGGGATTATGAGACAAATAAAACAGATGATTTATTGGGTAGCACTGGTCTATGGATGCATGAGCGTCACACAGAAGTCTTCGTGTACTCGGCAGCAAAGGCCTATATCACACGCTTTTTAGAAGCTGAACATAATCGTTGTGTCCAAAAAAATATTCCAGTGTTCGTTACCGAACTAGTCGCAGGTTGGGTTAATGCATGGCCCTCTGAATCGGACAAACAATCAGCAAACCCGTCCTGCTAATAGGTTGAATCACTGGAGGAGGCAACGGATGCTATTTGGCGTGCAATTACAGAAAAGCGAGCAGTCGGGTATGTGACTAAACGGCAAGAAAAAGTCGTAGCGCTGCTGCAAACGATGCCAAAGGATTTGTACAATGCGTTGAGCGCTCGCCCTGGTGGAGCGCTGTAGGCGGAGTGATTTTCAATAAGGGGGATGGATGAAAGTGTTTATATTAGCGGTATTTTTTTGTTTGCCAGTTGTTCTACTATGTCGCAAACAGAGCTTGATGCCGTTGTTAGAATAGAGCAGATCTCAGGTGCGTATGCCTACATGGTCAAAGTAATGAAAATGGTATTTACACCAAATGACGGGGTGTTGAACACAAATGTGGTGGAATGTGCAGCTTGTAAAAAAGAAATTTCCCCACAGGGAGCCGAGCTAGCGCTTTTGACGGGGAGAGCTGTTAAAGACTTAGAGGAACAAAAAAACAATTTCCCTTGGCAAAAGCTGGGACTTGCGCTTGTAGATAATGGCACGGTAGAACAGAGCGCTTTGTTTGTCCTGCGGGTTGTCAGTGAGTTTGGGCATGGGTGTTGCAGGTGTAAAAAGGCCTCTTGGGAATTGCTTCAACAAAAGGCCAATAAAAAATATCAAAACCAAAGTCAAAAAAATCCTCACTCGGTAAATAAAAAGCTACCCTCTACAGCAATTTCATTTATTGCCTTGCGTGTGCGTGGTTTTGCATCACGTTCTACAAATGAAGGGTCTGCTCCTTGCATGGCTTGTTTACCAATGGCACACATCATCTCTACCGTAAAACCCTCAGGGACAGCAAGGTCAGCGCGGGCTTTTTCATAATTAAATCCAGACATCCCATGGGTGACAAGGCCAAGCATGGTTGCTTGCAGAGCTAAACTCATCCACGCAGCGCCGGCTTCAAAAGAGTGTGTTGGGAAAAATGTGTTTTGCGGCCCAGAGGTGTTTTTTGAGACAACAACTATTAGGACAGCAGTATACTGCGCCCAGCTTTGATTGAATGGGACCATGAGATCAAACAGTTTTTGCCAAGCTGCTGTGTCGCGGTGGGCATAGATAAAACGTGTTGGCTGATTATTAAAACTTGATGGTGCCCAACGAGCTGCGTCGAAGAGTATTTCTAACGTTTCCTGGGAAATACTTTCTCCGGAAAATGCGTAAAGTGATTGGCGTTGTGAAAAGATATTATCCATGTGGTCTCCATAAAAAAATATATTATTTTTCTCCGATTGGTGCATAAAATGTTCCAGCTAGGCCGCTCTGGATTGCATGCTTGAGTGGTGCCAACAGGCCAAATGGGAGATCACTGAGCGGCGCCCAAACAAGTTCGGCATGGTCAACTGGATCATGATTAACAAGTACTCCATTCCAGTCCTCTGCAAGAAAAACCATGCCCATGTACTGCACCCCAAGCCAGAAAAAATCAGCGTAATGAATGGGTGTCAGAGCAGTTGCTGCAATAGTAACATCAAGTTCTTCATGGACTTCGCGGATTGCCGCTTCAATCATATGCTCGCCGTCCTCTACTTTGCCTCCTGGAAGCTTGAGCCGTTCCTGATGTTTTGCATCACGGAGCAAAAGGATTTGATTGTCTCGTCTAAGAATAACAAACGCGCACAGTTTTATGTGCATGACATTCTCCTTTTCTTGCGTCAAAAAATCTAGTTTATGTTTTTTAAAAACATCTTAATCTCTTGTATGGAACGTAAAGTAATTACTTTTTTCTCTGTTTCTGCGCTCTTGAGTATTGTCTACAGAGGCCCATGATAGCGTTTGTGCCAGCGCCAGGCCCAGAGCCAAAATTCAAGTGTTAATGTTCTTTGGCTGCAGCCAGGGGCAAATGTTTCATGGGTGAAAATAGATCTGATCCAACGCTTGATAATATGCCAGAGGCATTGCCAGTGGGCAAGATCAGGAAAAATAATGGTATCGCCGTAGGGAACGCATGCAGATAAGTGGCGCAAATAGGTGCCATCCATAATCCATGCATCTTTCTGGCAGGCTACATCTTGCAGAGCCATAAATTCTACATCAGTAGGCCGCAACCGCCCATGGAGCCAATAAACATGATCAAGGTGTATGAGATGGAGATTAAGCGTGGTGGCAAGTTTGTGTGCGAGTGTGCTTTTCCCAGAGCCAGAGCAGTCGACCACAAGAATACGTTTCATGTTAATTCTGTGACCATTTTTTAAACATGCGGATGACGGAGAGCTCATTCGTTGGTAACTGACTACTATCTTTTTTTATCCAGCGAAGCTCTTTAGATTCCCTGTTACTGACAATCTCTTCATCGCTGGTTACCTGCAGCAAGAAGCGTACATCATAATGATAATGCTCTTGTTCGTTTTTGTTTGCAGGGATGAGATGTATATCAATATCAAAAATTTCTGGGGAGACTGGCTTTATGCCGATGATCCCAGACTCTTCTTGAGCCTCTTTGATGGCAACCGCCAGAACATCTACATCGCCATCGCAATGGCCACCAAGCTGCAGCCAACGATCAAGTTTTGCGTGGTGCATGAGGAGTGCTTTGGAT
>JBIIJF010000009.1:0-12903 GCA_044234015.1 Candidatus Babeliales bacterium | reverse complement strand
CCCAAGGTTGGTAATCTCTTTTTTGACTTTGATTTGCAAGTCTGGAAAATAGTTGTGCTCGCCATTAACGATGCTGTCTTTAAAATCAATACCATCAAAAAGTTGATGAGCTTGCATGGCGGTGATGTAGGCTTCTGTTGCCTCAACCGTGCCACACAGGGTGCCATTGATCCCCTCTGTTGCCAAAATAATGCGCCCAGAAAGTGCAAGAGATGAGCACAGATCAGATTGCCAGGTTTTAATGCCTTCAGGATCAGCGATGGTAATGTATTTGTAGTAGAGCAAAATACGTTTTATGTTCATGGCGGCTTCTCAATTATAAAAAAGGCACCTGGAGATAACACTAGCCAGAGCAGTAGCCGCGGCTCATAGCGTCATGAAATCTTCAGGTGCCATAATCTAATTAGTCGGTGTTACTTTTTCTCAACGTATAGTTTAAGCAAAGCAGCACAGACATCAAGTGTTGCGTAATCTTCTTGCAGCAACCCTTGGAGAACTTGCGCATAGCTGCCTAAATTATTGCCGGCAATTGTTTTTTTAATTACCTCAAGAATTTTGGCGTGGCGAGTTGCTTCAACTTCTTTGTTGGTTGGCATGTCGATACGTCTGATATTTGCCTTCGTGTAGCGCTTAATATCTTTGAAAGAGTAGAACTCTCTGCGAGATACAAGGCTTACCGCGATACCAGATTTACCTGCACGGCCGGTACGACCGATGCGGTGAATGTAGGAATCTTCATCTTGTGGAATGTCATAGTTGAATACGATTTCCACATTTGAAACGTCAATACCACGAGCTGCAACATCAGTAGCAACCAAGATGTCAACGTCGCCTTTTTTAAAGCGTGTCATCACGCGGTTACGTTTTTCTTGGGTGATGTCACCGTGAATACCAACAGCCTCATAACCACGATTTTTAAGATCAAGAACAAGCTCGTCTACACGGCGCTTGGTATTACAAAAAATAATGGTTGATTTTGGATTGTATAAATCAATCAGGCGGGTTGTGATATCAACTTTTTGATTTGATTCAGCATCAAGATAAAGCTGCTCAATAGCTGGTGCATCAATCTGATCATGTACAACTTTGATGTGCACAGGATCTTTTTGATAACGCTTAGCAAGAGCCAAGATTTCGCGAGCCATGGTTGCTGAGAAAAGCAGTGTTTGCTTGCGGCTAGCAGTGACATTCAAAATTGCTTCGATGTCATCGCGGAAGCCCATATCAAGCATTTTATCTGCTTCATCAAGCACGACCATTTCAATCGAACGAAGATCTATGGTTTTACGAGCTACGTGATCAAGGATTCGACCAGGTGTACCAATAATAAGGTGCACACCACGGTTTAGAGCCTGAATTTGGCGCTCAATTGATTGTCCACCAAATACAGGGTGGACAATCACACCACGCTTGTGAGAGGCGAATTTGCTGAACTGTTCAGATACTTGCACAGCAAGTTCACGAACAGGACACAAAATCAAAGCTTGTGGGCGCTTGATTGCTGGATTAATTTTTTCAATTACCGGAATTGCAAAAGCAGCGGTTTTACCACTGCCGGTAGCAGCTTGGCCAATAACGTCTTGGCCGCTTAAAATTACCGGGATTGCTTGAGCCTGAATGGGTGATGCTTCTTCAAAACCTTGGTCGGCAATTGCTTGAAGCAGCTCCTTGGACAGGCCAAGGTCGTTAAAAGAACATTTTTTCGTCATGAAAACAGCTAAATACTTTCGATGCGAACAACAGTTATTGGTTGGCGATGCCCAGTCTTTGTTCTGCGTTTTTTACGGCGTTGGAATTTAAATATAATTACTTTTGGGCTTTTGGATTGCTTAACAATGCTTGCAGTAATGGTTGCGCCTGTAACAAATGGTTGCCCAAAGTCAAATTTGTTTTCGCCGTTTTTGCGCATTACGACTTCGTTAAAAAAAACGGTGTCGCCTGCATTGCCAACAAGTTTTTCTACAGCTACTGTTTTTCCTGGGATAGCTTGGTATTGCTTTCCGCCGGTCTGAAAAATAGCGTATTTATCAAATAAAGCATTCATGATTACATGAGCCTTTCAGTCCTGAAACTGTTTATGATTATTTTATGATTTTCTATCTGTAACAAATAAAAAGAACTAGGAATTAGAACGCCTACTATTTTACCAGAGTCGTTCTGTATGTCTAGCACTAGATCAAGATAGAAAGGCTTTTGTAACATTTAATCCACTATTTTAGGTAAGGCGCTATGCGCTTCTGCTCTGCCAGTAGTTTATTCTGTACTGCGGCAGGAATTTGCTTCGGCAGTGTTTTTAACAAGTTGTTTATTGAGTTTTTAAAATAGGGGCTGCTGGCAAATTGTGTCATGGTTGTTATAAAACCAGGAGAAAAAGGCGTTTTTGCAAAGAGTTCTGTTCCTATCTTGGTGCGTATAGCTGCGCCATGTTTGTTTACAAATGCAGCTTTTTGATCGGCATTAAGACCAAGCACACAGCTAACGGTGTCTGTAAGCAACGGCATTAATTCATCAAGAAGTTTTTTTATAATAGGATCATTGATAGAAAAAGTTTTTTTATCGCTTGCAGGGCGCTTTAATTCCATTTCTATTTGCTGTTTTAGAGAGTAGAGAATGCTTTGTTCAACGTTGCTGGTACTGCTACTTACCCATAGAATAATTGCAGCAGCTGACATGGGGTCATAAACATCGTTTTTTAATGTGTTCCACGCGTTTAGCGTTACCTGTTCAATTACCGTTATATTCGCCTGTGCTACGGTGTTTAATCCTGCTGCAAGAGCTACTGTCATCACAAGGCTTTTAAATACATGCGTTTTCATTGTTTTGCCTTCCATTTAATGGTTTTACCTGATTCAGTATGCTGTAATAAATGTGAGGCGCAACGGGGGTCTGGTTTTCTAATTGAATTTACCAGGTGGCAATATCTGCCATAATCTTCAACATTGCCTGTTTGTCGCCCATGGGGGGCTCTATGATTTTAGGTATTTTATTGAAAAGGGGGTGGTGAATGAAGGGGAGAAGAGCCTCTTTTCCTATCAATCCTTGCCCAGGGGCCTCATGCCGGTCCTGCTGTGAGCCTAGGGGGTTGGCAGAGTCGTTCAAGTGAATGAGGCGAATATTTGCAATCCCTATGGTTTTTTCCAAAAGAGAGATGAATTGGTCAAGGTTGTTTAGGTCGTACCCGTATGAAAAAGCGTGAGCAGTATCAAGGCAAAAACCTATTTTTTCTGGGAAATCTAATCGTTTTTTTAGGTAGGCAAAGTCTTCCAGGTCATTGCCTAGGGTGCGGTAGCCATGAGCGGTATTTTCAAGGAGAATTGTTGTATTCTTGGCATTTTTTAGAACAAGATTAAGCATCCTGGCAAGGGCGTCTAACCCTTGCTGTTTGGCAAGCGGATCTTCTGGTGTTGCCACGTAGCCTTTAGCTGAGCCACCGTGCAAAACGAGATAAGGGACGTCTAGCGACTGGGCAATCCGTAACTCTTTACGTAAAAGGATGCCAGAGACCTTAAAAACATCCTCTTTTGCGCTCGCTGGGTTAATCCAGTAGGAACTATGAATAAACACATGCTGCAAAAAAGTATTACGCGCCTCAATAAAGGCCTTTTTGTCTTTTGTTGTTAGCGGCACATATTGGTGTTCAGCTTGTTCGACCAAGAAAAATTGCATACTTGAAAGCTGTAAGTCAGCAGCTTCTTGTACAAGCTCTGAGAGGCTATTTTGAAGTCGTAGGTGTAGTCCGACGGGATTATTCGATCTCAATCTTATTCCTTAAAAAATCTTCGTCAAAGTAAGGTTGCAAAAGGGTGTAGAAATCGTTCTTAACTCTTGCTAGGCCAACATTATCATCAGATTCAAAACGTAAGCAGATTACTGGTTGAGTATTTGATGCGCGTAGGAGGCCCCAGCCATAGCTCATGTGCGCTCGAATACCATCAATAGTAATAAGCTCAATATCTGTGCGCTGTGTGAATACGCTTTTGATGGCGGCAACAATAATCTGCTTTTCCGTGTCGTCTTTGCAAGTAATCCGAATTTCTGGGGAGCTGATTTTATGGGGTATCTGGGCAAGAAGCTCTTGCAGCGTTTTGTCTCTGGTGTGAAGCAGCTCGAGAAGACGGAGGGCTGCGTAAATGCCATCGTCATAACCAAAATACCGATCATGAAAAAAGAAATGGCAGCTTAGCTCGCCGGCAAGAAGGGCTTTGTGCTCTTTCATTGCTTTTTTAATTAAAGAATGGCCAGAGGGGGCGACACAGGCTTTAGCGCCCATACTGGCCAGCATGTCAATCAGGCTGCCGGAACTTTTAATATCACATACCACAGTACTGCCGGGATTTGTTTTTATAACTTCTGAGGCAAATAACGCGAGCAGATGGTCGCCCGGTACTAAAAGCCCATCGGAAGTCATGGGGTCCATCCGATCACAATCTCCATCAAGCCCAATCCCAAGCGCTAATCTTTTATCTGTTTTTAGCAGCGCTGCCATTCCATGCATTTGGTCGGCCACTGTTGGGTCTGGCTCATGGTTCGGAAATGTACCATCGACTTCAGGGTAGAGCAGACTGACGTTTGGCCACTGCATGCGTTTAATGAGCTCAGGCATCAAAATGCCACCGGCTCCATTCCCGCAATCGATAACAACGTGCATCGCAAGCCCTTTGAGGTGGGCAAAATGCGTTTCGAGGTAAGACACGTAGGTGCTGTTCATATCGCAGATGGTGACGGTTCCTGGGGTTGCTGCCTCAGGTAAAAAATCTTTTGCAAAAAAGAGCTCTTTAATTGCAGTAATTTGCTCACCAGCAACGCCCCAGATTTTGATACCGTTGTAGTCACCGGGGTTGTGGGAGGCAGAAATCATGAGAGCGGTGGGGATATTTAATTGTTGCGTAGCAAAATAGACAACCGGTGTTGGGCACATGCCAACGTCTAAAACATCAAAACCAAGATTGGTAATGGCTTCTAGCAGCTCTTGGTGAATAGCTGGAGAGTGTAGTCTGCCGTCACGGCCAACAATGATAGATTTGCTTGCAGGGTGTTTTGTATGCAGGTAGGTAACAATTGCTTTACCCAGTTCATAGCATCCATCAATCGTCAGATCTCGGCCCACAATCCCTCGAATATCATATTCACGAAAAATATTTTTTTGCATGTTGGCCCTGTCTAAAGGGGATTTTCTCGATTATTAGGAACAAGGCTTTCAGTTTACGCAATATTTTTCCGCTTGCAAAGCTCCAACTGGGTAGTTGCCTTAAGCTTTATTAATGGGTATCACTGGAATAGCAGTCTTTTCTGTTGTCTTATTATTAGGGTTTTTTGGGGCCATTTTTTTAGTAACATCAGTTTGGATCTTGCTAAACAGAGGAACTACATAGTGGCTATAGGCGTAGTTAGCACTGTTTTTTGTTTTGGTGCACACCATTGCAATAGCATCAAGTGATTGGTCGAAATAGTACTGTGCAGTTGTGCGCCAGGCTGCTTGTGCTTGCATTTTGGTGATGAGAGGGAGGCCTCCTTGTAAGTCTTGGGCAATTACTTTATTACTTGCAAGTCTTTCTCCTAGGCTGAGTAGCTGGGCTTCTAGTGTTCGCACAGAATTGCTCATAGCTTCACGATCAACTTGAATGCTTGCAAGCATTGATTCATGCGTTGCAAGTGATATTGGATTGTTGCCTGGGGTTTGCGTTTTTAGTGGGGCTACTGGTTGAGCTGGGGCTGCAGGGTTGGTTGACGGGCTTGTTCCTGGGAGGCTGGGTAAAGTTTGTGTTGGTTTTCCAAAAATAACCTCTTTTGCGCCTGAGTATGCACCATACAGGATACGAGCAAAGGTAGAAATACCATCTGCTATTTTATACAGCACGTAATGGACCATGGTTGGGGATTCTTGGGCAACGGCAGATGCTTTTTTTGCATCAGTTGGAATGGCCCAATTTTTTGGGGCCGCCGGGGTACTTGCAGTTGGTGCTGCTGATTTTTGTTGAGCTGCTTGTTCTGCCGATTCAAAGGTTATGCCTTTAGTTTTGAGCTGATCAATAGTCGTATTGATCAGCTTGATTGCTTGTTCGATTTTTGCTGTAGCATCTTGGAACGACTTTGAAGTTGTTTCTTTCAATTTTTTATGGAGACCCGTTACTTCTGTAAGTTGCTGTTGTATAGCTGATTCAGCGACTTTGGCCTCTTTCTCATCAGCTTTTTTTATGAGGTCAAGACTGTTCGTGCGTGCGCTACTGAGGATACTCTTTGCCTTCTCAATGTCAGCATCTACTTCTGTTAGCATTTGTTTAATACTGTCTTTAGTGCTGCTGATCAGTCTTATTTGTTCATTAATTTGATTGATATCTGCTTTATAGTCTGGCGCAGCTACTGGAGTGCTTGGGGTGCTTGGAGCAGATGTTGCTGTGGCTGGGGATCCTGGCGTTGCAGTGGGATTCGGTGGTGTTGTGTTAGAGGCAGGATTGCTAGCATCAGTTGGCGCCATTGGCATGGTTGCAAAGCTGTTAGTTATGCATAAACATGTACAAAAAAGAGCGGCAATACGCTTCATGATTAATCCTTTAACTTGTCTGCTTGATTGAAAATTTGAGTTACAGCGCCAATAGTTTTTTGAGTACTCTGAATGTGATCATCAATGATGTCGTTGAGGGCAAATAGTTTGGTATAGAGCTCTTGTCGTGTGGTATTCATTTGGTTTACCGTATTGGTCATAGTTTCGACAGCTTTCTGAGCGTTATCAAAAAGCTCCTTGACCGTATTATTGTTTGCTGCAGGGGCAAGTTTTGCTTGGTCTTCTTTCATTTCTGCCGTATCTGGCCACGTGAGCTGTGATGGAGGGGGAGCATCTGGGCTGCTTGTTGGAGGTTGGGTTGCTGTGTCTGTTGTTGAAAACGTTGTTGAGCTTGTCGCACTGCCACTATCTAGAGCCATAGCGGTAACTTGTGGTGTTTCAGAAATAGTAAAGGTTGTATCAACGGGTACCTCTGTAGACATTGTTCCACTCATGGCATCTCCAAAATCCATCATGGGATTTACCTGTGGCACTACGCTCATTATCAGAGCACTAAAAAAGTAGAGGCGATATTTAAAACAATGCACCATGCAAATCCCTTCATAAAAATTACCACGTGATGACAAAACGCATCCTATCACGGGCACTCTTTTAAAAGCAATTGCCGTATGCTTTTTTAACTTGCGGGGATGGTAGGTGCGCTGCTGATGGCAGCTTTTGGTGCATCTGTGGTTGTTGCGATAGCTACTGGTTGTGTTGGGATAGCTGGCGGTAAGTTAGCGGGCTTGAGGAGTGGGGCTTGTTGTACTGTTGCGCCACCAAAAATAAGGACCTTAAACCATTGTATGGTATTACTGAGCCAGGCAATGACACTCACCATGCCAGAGTACATTCTCTCCCAGAGTGAATGCTCAACAATGACATTTTTTGTTTCAATGACAGCTTTTCTTTCTGCTGCCGTTGTTTCTGAGATAGCGCTTTTTGCGGTAGCTGCTGCTTCTTTGAGCTTGAGTTCTTTGACCCGTTGCGCACGATTTTTAATGAATAAGCCGTTGGCTTCTATTTTTTTTATCTCTTCTTCGGTGCGGCCAATTTGCGTGACAATTGTTTGGATAACAGTGTCAAAATCACTCAGTAAATCTTGTTGTAGATAAGCTTGTTCCGATTTTATTTTTTCTAAAATAGTGATTTTTAGCTCGTAGTATTTCTCACGTGCTTTGTTGTGGTCTATGATGTCCCAGAGATCATTGATAATGTTTTGCGCATTAGTGAATTCTGTTTGAATACTTGCAAGGCGCTCATCAACGCGCTTAACACGCTCGACCAATGATTTGCCAAGATCTTCTATTGCTTTCATATCTAGGCGAAGCTGTTCAAGTTGCAGCGTGTTGTGCTTGATGTTGGACTCGATGATATCGATTTTTGCTTGCAAATCTGGGTCATGTTTTTCACCCGTAACACCAATTCCAGCAAGATCTTTTTTACGCTTCTTTTCAAGGTGTTCGCCAATATTTTCCAAGAGCTCATTGATCTTGCCATCAGCAAGCCCAAGCCCTGTGTAGTAAGTGTCGAGGAGTTTGTCTGTGTCATTTAATTTGGTAACAAAGGCTAGGCGGGATTGTTCAATCTGGGTTACTAGATTCTGGATTTCAGCAAATGCTTCATGGGACTTCATAAGCCATTCACGTTTTTTTAACCAGTTTCCCTGCGTGCCAATTTTTTCAGCAGGCAGAGAGGTGTCTGGCCCAGTGGCCCCGCCAATCTTTGGAACTGGTTGATTAGATGAGCTGCTATTGACGTCGGCATGCGTAGAAAACGTAGTTAGAAAAAACAGTGTGCATACAATTGCGCGCGTCGCTACAAATAGCTTCATCCAATACCTTCTGTCTGTAGTGATAACGTTATAAGGTCTTTGCAAGATCTTTAAGTTCGCGGTACAAACTCTTGACTAATTCTTCCGCTTCGTTAGATGTATAGCTCCACGAAATACCTTGTTCTACCTTTGTTAAAATAGAACGATCAGATTTAATGTCAATAATGTCTATGCGAATTATGTTCATTAATGGGTGAACTTGAGATGGTGCTCTGACGACCCCAGCACGTCCAAGTACGCTATACGCAACATTATTTTCACCAAGAAAGTTTATCATAACTTTTTTTTGCCAGACCATGTTGTGGTATCCGGTGTGTTCTTTGTGAATGCTCATCAACAAGCTTTCTTGGCCCTTAGGATAAATACACTGCATAGGGGTGGTGTTTGGAATCCCTTTTTCAGAGAATGTAGCCAGCACACCCATAGCACGTTCTGTTTTCAGATATGCAACTAAATCTTCAGGAAGCTTGATACCAACGTGTTTTGCCATAATGTTTCTCATGTCCTTTGGACAAATAGGGTGAATAATCAGACGTACCAGGTACGGTAATGGTTACTAATAACCGTCCGGCCTTAGAATAAACGAAGGACAATCTCATTCTCAAGAGCCATGCCCTTGGTTGTTAATTGTACTTTGTTATCTGTAACCACGATGAGGCCAGCATTTTCAAGCGACGGCAACTGATTTTTCAAGTGCCTAAGCTCGTCTTGCTCTAATAAGTATACCATACGATGCAAATCGAGGCCCTTTTTTTGTCGCAAACTAAGCATCAGATGCTCTAATACAGCCTGTTTTTTGGTCAGTATTTCGGTAGTGAAAGGTACGATGCAATCGTTGTTTTGGTTTGAATTCATGTATTTTTCAAGATTGTTTGTATTGATATAGCGACCTAATCCATCAAATGAAGATGCGCCAACCCCAAAGCCCTTGTATGAACTGCGATTCCAGTAAGCTTGGTTGTGAATTGACCCATAGCCAGGCCGTGCAAAGTTAGAAATCTCGTATTGGATTAGGTCTGCGCCTTCAAAGCGACTAATAGTCTCTTCATACAAGGCTATTACAGCATCTTCATCAGGTAATGTTACGGAGCCTTTTTCGACCTTAAAGTAGAGGGGGGTTTTTTCATGGATGGTCAAAAAGTAGAGCGAAATATGTTTGATTGGCCATTGTATTGTGCGATCAATAGTATGTTGCCACATTTCTGCAGATACGCCAGGCAGCCCGAGAATTAGATCAATAGAGAGATTAGAAATATACTTGGGGGCAATTTTCATGACGCGTTCAACATCTGTTGCTCGTTGTCTTCGGTTGAGTTTGAGCAAAACGTTATCGTCAAGGCTTTGTACGCCAACACTCAAGCGATTAATTCCTAAACTTTCCCAGCAGTCTAATTTTTCTTCATCGATGTCAGCGGGGTTGCTTTCCAGCGTAATCTCTGTGCATTCACTGAGATTAAAAGAATCATGAAGTGTTGTAAAAAGATGGGTAATCCAGGGTAATGGATACAGGCTCGGTGTTCCACCGCCAATAAAAATAGTTTTTATTACTGCGGCATCAGTTTTTGGGTGTTGTTTGGCAAAGGCACGAATCTCTGCAAGGAGCGTCTCTTGGTAGGCTGCTTGGTGATCTGCGTGTTGTTCAAAAGCTACAAAGTCACAGTAGTGGCATTTAAAGCTGCAAAATGGCCAATGAATGTAGAGCGAATGAGGAAGTTTGGGGAATGTTTTCACTGAGAAGGCTTTGTGGCGGTAATGAGGTCAATAAGTGCTTGCTTGTCTCGCAGGGCGTGGGGTTTGATGGCGTCAACGTTTGCAAATTTTATCAGGAGCGTATGTTCAATCATGGCTTTTACGGTTGCTGTGCAGGGGTTTGTAGGATGCTCTGTTTCTAACCAGGATAACAGCTCTTCGTCGGTGAGCATGAGGGTTTTCCAGGAGTATCGGTCTTCAAGGTACGTCTTGAGAATAAGCGTTAGCGTAAAGTAAAAATGCTTAAACTCTTGCTTGTGCCTGAACTCATCTGGGGTGAGCATGGCCAGGTTTGCCAGGGCTTTTTCTCCAGGAGAAAGTACACGTTTTTTTGTATACAAATACCAAATGATGATGCCGCACAACAGAATTACGAGGCTAATCCCAGCCCATGCCCAGGGGTTTTGCCACCAGGGCGTTTCATAAAAATCATAAATATCGTAAAGAGTATCTGTTGTCATAAATGCTCTCTTTAGTAACTTGTTCTGGCTTGTAAAAAACGGCTGAGTGGTGCAATCCATGGGGTGTTTGTACTGATGCGCAAGCAACGCATCCGGTAGCGCTTTAATGCTGTCGTTAGAGCTGCTTGTTGCTGTGCGAGAAGCTTATTGGTCTGGGTGGTATTTATAGTAATCAGTGCGCCTGTTTCTGGATCATGAACACTCATTAAACCAATGTCAGGAAGTTGTAATTCGCAAGGGTCAGTCACCTGAATAATAATAATATCATAGACTTTGGCAAGCGTGTTAAAACGCGTCAACGCCTCAGTCGTATCAATCAACCAGTCGGATATAATAAATAGCACGGCATTTCGATGTGGATGTTTAAGCAAATGGTCGCATAACATCCGGATATTGGTGCCGCCAGTAATTGGTGCCGTATAAATACTGTTAAGCAGATTGCTTGCGTGTATACTGCCTTTTTTAGGTTGATGCGCTTGGTGTACTGTGTCATTAAAAAGAAGGAGCCCAATATTGTCTTTGTTTTCTTGACCAATGCATACAAGCGCTGCAGCAATATCTTGGGCTACTTCATGTTTGAGTTGGTCGCGTGAGCCATAAAAAAGAGATCTGGATGTATCCAGGGCGACAAGAATAGTGCGCTCTCGATGTTCAACGAACTCTTTTACCATGATATTGTTCAGCTTGGCAGAACTTTTCCAGTCAATTGACCGAATATCATCGCCTTCTTGATAGGCCCTAATTTGATGAAATTCAAGACCCGTACCGCGAAATGCAGATAAATAGTCGCCAACCAAAGCGTTGTGCATCATGCGCTTGGTTTGTATTTTTATCTTTTTTATTTTGCTACGAATGTGATTGAGCATCATGCGCATACCCCCATCTGGGTTATGTTACCACAACGATTCCATGAGGTCTGTTAAAACCTTAGGTAGTTTTACTGAGCCATCAGCTTGTTGATAATTTTCCATTAGTGCAACCATTAAGCGAGGGAGTGCCAAAGATGAAGCATTGAGCGTGTGGGCAAGAGTTGGTTTTTCTTCTGCAGCCTTGCGATACCTGATCTGTGCGCGGCGTGATTGGAAGTCTGTGCAATTGCTGCACGAAGAAACTTCGTAGTACCTGTCTTGTCCAGGAAGCCAGACTTCAATATCATAGGTTCGTGATGATGCAAATGAGCAATCTTCCGTTGCCAAGAGACTAACGCGGTAGTGGAGGCCAAGTTGTTGCAAAATATTTTCTGCGCAGCCAACCATGGTGTCGAGTTCAGTGTTTGACTGTTCTGGTTCAACAATGCTGTAAAGTTCAACTTTTTCAAACTGGTGAATGCGAATAAGGCCTCGTTCTGTTGAACCGTAGGTTCCAGCTTCGCGACGAAAGCAGCTGGTCCAAGCTGTCATTCTAATTGGGAGTTGTTGTGCATCCAGAATGCGGTTTGCGTAAATATTAGTCAGATTAACTTCTGCTGTTGGAATGAGGCAAAGATCTTCACCTTCTACTTGGTAGTAGTCGCCTTCAAATTTAGGCAAGTTGCTTGAATTAAACATTCCCTGGCGATTGATTAAAAAAGGTGGCATGACTGGTTCAAAGCCGTGGGCAACGTTATTTTTTACCATCAGCTGAGTGAGTGCGTAGATAATTTTTACGCCGATCCCACGGTAGAGCACAAAGCCAGAGCCGCTCATTTGAGCAGCTGTTTGCATGTCAAACCACTTGAGCTGTTCATTTAACTCAACATGGTTTTTATGTGCAAAATTAAACACAGGCTTGCTGCCAACAACTTTTATGGGCTTGTTTGCTTCTTTATTACCGACGGGAACGTCAACTTGTGGGATGTTTGGGCAAGAGAGCCATACTTTTTTCAGCGCTTCTTCAGCAGGGGCTAGATCAGCTTCTTTTTCCTTAAGATTTTTACCAAGTGCGATTGAACGTTCACGAAGCTCTGGCGTCATGCCCTTAGCACCTTGCGCTGATAACTCATTTTTATCTTTGCGCAGCTGCTCTACCGCCTGACGCAGTGCGCGGACTTGTTCATCAAGTGCAAGCAATTGCTCTATAGGAAATGATGGCTCCTTTTTCAGAATAAGAGACGATATTTCTGTGTATTGGTCGCGTAGCAATGCTAAGTCGATCATGGCCTGTAGCTCCGTAGGATTACTAGTTCAATGGTACGTTGATGCTAGCCATAGTAGCGTATTCCTCGTTTCTCTGCAATTCGGCACCGTAAAAAAGCATAATGGGATTACTTTTTTTCCTCTTCCATCTTTGCAAGAGCCAGATAGGCATCCAACTCACCGATCAGTTTCAGGCTATCAATA
>JBIIJF010000008.1:0-12908 GCA_044234015.1 Candidatus Babeliales bacterium | reverse complement strand
TCACTCCATGGAAAAACCAACTCCCAAAAAGCTTGGGTCAAAGCCGAAGAGTCACGAGCACGGTCCAGGATAAAAGCAACCAGCGCAGCAATAAGACCATTCACCACCCCACTCTTCACCATACCTTTAAGGGTGTATCGCTCACGCTGCTGCTCAATAAGATTACGGACATAATCCGCTTCAATCGCGGCAAGAGCTGGTTGGGGCATAGTGCCAGCGGGCGCAGCCGGCACATCTTCTGCAAACTGGCCAACATTGTAATAACATTGATATGCAAGAACGCCGGCAAGCGTCAGCCCTCCACCAATCACTACAGTTCCTGTAATGAGACGTTTTTTTGCGCGTGCTGCCAGTATGTGCTGTGCAATTTCTTGCTGTTCAACAACACGTAGCATACTCACGTACTCGTAATGACGAGCATGAATTGCCGCCATCCACAGGGCACTCAGGATAATAATTTTCTGGCAGCGCTTTAACATGCCTTACCTTTAGCGAAACGAATGAAGACCACCGTCATCATCACCGTATGATGGACGTGATGACTGTGATTGTTTTGCCTGAGTAGGATTGCTGGTTTGTCCCTTTGGTTCAGGACTAATAAGTTCAATCAAGCGATTAAATAAATTATCTATATTTTTACCAAAAGCTGGCAATAAGTTTTTATTGCTTTCTAGGCGCTCGTTCAGTTCGCGCAAGCTCTGCACTTGGCATAGTATTGTACGCACACTAAAAATACATCGTTTGATTTCATTGGCATACCATACCACATCAGATTCTTCGTCATAATGCTGAATGCGTGAATCTAAAATAATAATAACACGCTGAAATTGACGAGTATGTGCTTCACAAAGCTCATCCCAACCTTTAAGTTTAGCTACTACAGGGTCTTGCTGATTTTCTGTTGGACGCAAGGTCATATCCTCACCACGCAAAAAACTCTGTGAGTCTTTCACCATAAGGTTCAAGTTACTGAAGGTATCCTTAACCATTGTCTGCAACCCACGCAGCGTAACAACAGAATAAGGCTCGTAGCCATCATGAAACAAGCTATTGTTAAAAAATTCCACGCAATCGATAATTTTGGAAACAAACGTATCCCAAAAACCCCCAAGAAGTTTTTCTGTAGTAGTTTCTACATGTTGGCTGACTATTTTACTCACAGCCTGTGCAGATGAAACAGCAATACCAAGTCCAATACCAGTAGCAGCAGAATCTACACGCTCACCAACAAATAACTGGGCATCTTTGCCAGCAAATCCTTGCAAAAAAGCTGTGCCTACTTTGCCAGACACCGTCTCGGGCTTAGCCAGCTTATCTAAACTTTCCATAAGGTTACTAATGATTGTTCGTGTTCTTACCAACTCCGAGTTGTACCTATCGTAGGCAGTGCGGTCAGATCCAACGCCAGGATCAGCAACGGGATGGGCAACCAGCTGCGCTTCTCGCTGAACAAAAGCCTCATATTGATTATTCGTCCGCTTCAACTCGTCAAGCTGCATAGCTCGTGTACTTTGCTTATTATAAAAACGACTGTAATTATAATAGTCATCGTTTACCAAAGCTGCACCAGCGAAACAAGAAATATTTGCTAAAAGAACCATTACTAGTGAAACGTACTGAGCCGTTTTTTGTGAAATTGCCATAACGGTGTGCTCATTTAGAAGTTAAAAATCATTTAAAGAGATCATAATTACTACGGACCACGAGTATACCAATCAGCCCTTAGTCTGCAAGGTTTATCAAAGAATAAGGGCTATTATTCTAGTTCTGAAGCAAGGTTCTTTTCAAATAGAAACCCGTAATACTTTCTTTACAATCTGCAACTTTTTCTGGTACTCCGGCAACCACAACCGTCCCACCCTGCTCACCACCATCAGGGCCAATGTCAATCAAGTAGTCTACGGATTTTAGGACATCTAAATTATGTTCAATTACCAGCACCGAATTACCACGATCAACCAACTTGTTAATCACCATAAGCAGTTTCTCAATGTCTGCCGAATGGAGCCCCGTCGTTGGCTCATCTAAAATATAGAGGGTGCTACGATCTCGTTTTGCCAATTCGTTCACAAGCTTAATGCGCTGCGCCTCGCCACCAGAAAAAGTAGTTGAAGACTGTCCGAGCGTAATGTAGTCAAGACCAACCTCCACAAGCAAATCCAAGCGTTTTTTAATGCGAGAGAAGTTAGCAAAGAATTCCTGCGCCTCAAGAACAGACATGGCCAAAATATCTGCAATATGTTTTCCCTTAAAAGTAATCTCCAAGGTCTGAGCATTATACCGCAAGCCATTACATGCTTTGCAGACAACCTGCACATCTTCTAAAAAGTGCATAGAAACAGTTTTGCTGCCATCACCAGAACACTCAAAACAGCGGCCATCTGCCACGTTAAAGCTGAATCGACCAACCTTGTAGCCCCGTGCGTTGCTCTCTGGCAAAGAGGCAAACAATTCCCTAATATCATTAAAAATGCCCAAATAGGTTGCTGGGTTAGAACGCGGCGTTCTTCCAATCGGGCTCTGGTCAACCAAAACTACATTTCTGATTTGTTCAACACCATCAAGCTCATCAAAGAACTGCCCAACGGCATAACCTGTATGAAAATACTGCACTAAAGCCCCAGCCAATGTCTGCATGACCAAACTACTTTTGCCCGATCCAGAGACGCCAGAAACCGCCGCAAATATGCCAAGGGGAAAATCTACAGTAATATTTCTTAGATTATTTGCCCGGGCTCCACGCAATGTCAAAAATCCTGTTGGCTTGCGACGCTCTATTGGTACGTGAATGGCTCGCTTGCCAGATAAGTAGGCTCCTGTGAGTGAATTTTTATTCTTTGCAACCTGTTGTGGAGTACCACAGGCTGTAACCTCACCACCCAAAATACCGGCCGCAGGTCCCATGTCCACCAGATAGTCGGCAGCGGCGATAGTATCCATATCGTGCTCAACCACAACAACCGTATTACCAAGGTCACGCAGTGTTTTCAGCGTAGCAATCAGACGGTCATTATCGCGCTGATGCAGCCCAATACTTGGTTCATCCAAAATATAAAGAACCCCGCTCAACGATGAGCCAATTTGCGTTGCTAGACGAATCCGCTGCCCTTCCCCACCAGAAAGCGTACGTGCTGAGCGGCCCAAATTAAGATAAGAAAGCCCAACGTTAACCAAAAAAGTAAGGCGTGTGGTAATTTCACGGATCAGGGGTTGGGCAATTTCCTTTTGTTCATCAACAAACACAAGGTTGTTACAAAAACTCAGCAGCCGACCAATAGGCATACTGCAAAAATCATGAATATTTTTATTTTCAATTTTTACGGCTAAGGCTTCACTATTCAAGCGTTTGCCATGGCAGGATCCACATGGCTTTTCGCGGTCTTGTAGCCGCATGTAAAAAGATGGCATTTCACCATCTTCAGAACTCTGTAACTCCCATGGATTATAGGTAAATCCAAGGCCATGACACTGTGGACATGCACCAATTGGTGAATTGAAAGAGAAGAAGCGCGGCTCTAGCTCTGGGAATGATGTGGCACACTCCAAGCAAATACGCTTGGATGAAAAATAGTGCTCAGCACCGTCAGCATCAATCACACTGCAAAGACCATTGTTCATAGCAAAAGCCTTTTCAATCGCCTCTTGCATACGGCTGATTTCCCCACTGGAAACAGTTATATTATCTATCAGCACGCTAATCGTGTGCTTGTTTGCCTTGGCCAATTTAAGTTTTTCTATGTCCGCAAGAGCCGTGAGACGATGCATTGTCCCGTTAATAATGAAGCGATAAAAGCCCGATTCAAACAACCTGCCTAACTCATGTTTAAACTCCCCCTTACGTTGAATCGCAATCGGCGCACCAATCATAACTGTCTTGAGATCAAACTTTTGGAGTAGCGTCTTTGCTATACGCTCTGGCGACTGAGCACTAATGAGGCGGTCACACGATGGGCAGTGCGGCTGACCAACACGAGCAAACAGCACACGGAAATAATCATAAATTTCTGTAATGGTACCAATGGTTGAACGCGGATTGTAGCCAACAGTCTTCTGATCAATAGCGATAGCAGGACATAAACCCTCAATCCGATCTACTTCTGGACGTTTTGCCATGCCCAAAAACTGGCGGGCGTACGAGGAAAGAGATTCAACATAACGTCGCTGCCCTTCTGCGTACAACGTATCAAGCGCAAGCGAACTTTTTCCTGACCCGGATGGGCCAGTGATAACAATCAGTTTTTCTTTTGGTAGCTCTAGCGTAACAGATTTTAAGTTGTGCTCTTTGGCTCCAATTATTTTGATAATGTTACTCGCCATGGTACCCCACTTCTAAATTGATGTTATGTGAACGCGCCATAGTAACACGACTGGCAAATTTTGTCATCTTATGGAACTGTTGACAGGTTGAATAAATGATCATCAAGCTTAGTCCCGTTTAAAGCGGTATTTTTACCCCCACCAGCAAAGGTTTATTCATGAAACGGCTACTCATTTTTTTATTCCTTGCCTCAACTGCCTCTGCAGAACTAACTATGCCCTCTGTTCAACCAGCAATAATACCAACAGTACCAGAGGCTATGGATAAACCCGTGACAGTCAATAAACCAATCGTGCCTAAAATGAGTGGTGAAAAATTTGAAATCACGGTCAACACATCGCTCCCACTCACTGGTGAAGTTGCCATTCTTGGAACACAAGTACTAGATGGCATGACACTATTCTTCAATAAGCTAAAAACAGCTAAAAAAAGGGGGCTCATCATCGACCTTAATGCCCTCAATGATGCCTTTGAAACTACAAAAACCAGAAAAAACGTCACGGATCTTGCCAAACAGTCTCCATTGTTCATGAGTTTTTTGGGAACCCGATCAGTACTCTCAATATCTGAAGAGCTCAAACGAGGCGAAATAACGCTCCTGTTTCCCCTAGAAGGAGCGGATACCACACAATCGCAAGCGCTCAATAATATTGTGTACTTTCGGCCTAATTATGAAAAAGAGCTTGAAGCACTCATTGAACATGCCGTCACAAAACTGAATAAAAAAAAGATCGGATTCTTTTATGAAGCAAGCGAATCTGGGGAATCAACCTTAAAAACAGTACGAGATATTCTTAAAAAATATAACCTCACCCTCCACGCAGAAGGCTGGTACCCAGCACAAAGTTTGAATGTTGCACGCGCGGCCGACGACATAGCCGGAAAAGCCCCGAATGTAGTCATCTGCGTCTCAAAATCTCGCCCAACCTATAATTTCATTCGACAGATCATTAACAAGGGGCTGCACAAAACTATTTTCATGGGTCTATCAGGCCTGGATAATATCAAACAAACACTCACTAAATCGCGCGGCATATCACTCATTACTTCATCGGTTGTTCCTGACCCCGTCACCTCAGATTTGCAAATTGCACAAGAGTTCCGGGCTGACTTGCAAAAATTTATGAGTAACAAAAAGCCAACCCCCTACAGCTTTGAGGGCTACATCAATGCAGCACTCCTCTACGAAGTATTAAAAATAGCACCACGCCCATTCACCCAGCAGGGGATTATAGAAACCATTGAGAAACTTAAAAACGTCCGTTTCAAGGGTCTTGAGCTACGCTTTGATGCAGCGAGCAGAACGCTTTCACAAAAAGTTTATATACAACAGCCCCACGAAAAAGCGGATATCAAAAAGGATGGATCATGAAAAGCATTAGCTCTTTTTCTGTAACCAATACGCGTTTCAAAGCATCCTTGCTCGGTATGACCATGGTCTATCTCCTGGTGATTTTTTGGGTTGCCTTGCACCGATTCACCACAACTGATGTCATTACCGCCCTCAAGCCCATCAATACAGAAGCTCTCAAAAAACTTGGCCCATTTACCGTACGCGTTAAAGTTGGCATGTTTATTAAAAATTTTCCTGTATTCGATGTAAGCAAAAATCTTTTCCAAGCTGATGCAATAGTCTGGTTCCAGTTCAATGGCGATGAAATTAATATCGAAACCATAGACCGATTTTCTTTTGATAACGGCAAAATTTTATCGAAAAGTACCCCTGACATAAAAGTTATAGGCTCTGATGTTTTTGTCCGTTACAACGTTACCTTTGAGCTAAAAACAACCCTGCAATTCCATCGATTCCCCTTTGAAGATCACCGACTTCCCATCATGCTCTCTAATGATTTTGTCACCCCCGAAGAGATGATCTTCTTTGTTGATGGCAGCTCATTTCAGGTCTTTTCTAAAACGGCCCCAGCGGGATGGCGCTTTCAAGATTTAAGCGTTGATACTGGCATTCAGCCGCTTGTCCTTGATAACCAGGATGCGGGAAAAACAACAGAATCCCCAAAGGCTCTGTTTATTGCAAATTTCGTCAAAGAGTCTAGTCGCCGAGCGTTAGTTATTTTTATTCCACTCTTTGCGATGGTCTTTTTGGGGCTGCTGTCCTTTTTGATGAATGCCGCCAACACCACCGGCAAAGTGACACTTGCAAGCTCTGCTCTGACCGGACTTTTAGGCTATCGGTTCGTTATTGAACAAATGATCCCCCAGGTTGGCTACTTCACAACGACTGACAACATTTACCTGCTGCTGCTTATTTTTGCGTTTATTAATTTTGCCATTCAACTGTTCTTAACCCGTATTTTTTTAGTTAATACAGATGGAAAGGCGGTTGGCGACCAGCTGGAACTTGTTGGGGGATGGTTATTTGTAACGGCTCTTATCGTGCTCATTGGAGCAACTACGTACCTCATTCTTTTGTAGCTGCAAGGATTTTAATGAAACGAACACAACAAAAACACCGTTGGCTCAAGATCACTGTAATTATATTTGGCAGCTTGTTGTTTGCCTTGCCATTAACGTTATGGCTACTGCCAAGGCCCTATTTTAAAACGGGTTTTACTTCACTACCCCTCATTGAAGCATACGTTACCAGCAAGAATGAGCAGTACACCATGGACTCAGAAAATACGATCAAACCGGACTTTGGTAAATTTTATGCCACCATGAAACCAACGTCTCTTGCGATCTTTAAAGAAAAACTTCTGTGGCTTGGAGCGCTGATGCACTTAGCACAGCCACCCATATGGACGCCTAGTTATTTTAAAGAGCTCATGCTCACCCTGGCAAAACAACGCCAAGCAGATGGCTATCAAGGTGACCAGATTGTCAAAATTACCCCAACAGCAGAGAGTAAAATTATTCTTTTTGGTAATCTGCAAGGCGCCATGCACTCCTTTGCGCGGTGCCTAGGCAAACTTAAACAGCTCGATATTCTCAAAGATGATTTAACGCTCACAAAGCCTGACTATTTTATTGTGTTCACTGGTGATGTGGTCAGCAGATCTCCTTTCACCATGCCCACGCTGAGCCTTGTTTGCACACTCCTTGCAAAGAATCCAAAGCAAGTGGTCTACCTTCGCGGCAACCATGAATCAAAAAATTACTGGCAAGAGCACACGCTCAAAACCGAACTGCAACTTTTTGCTAGCCACTTGGGGAAAGGTGATATTCCGCTTGCTGAAGAAGTAAACGCCTTTTTTAATACTCTACCGATTGCTGCCTACATCAGCCTTACCGGCGAAAATAAAAATGAATTCATTCGCATCTCTGATGCTGGCCGCAGTGAAAATGAGCAACTCCAAGAAGGGGCTTTTAGCTCATTTCTAACGAGCAAAAGCGATAAGGCAATCACTGCTCATTCCCTTGATAAAAAGGATGACCAGGCAAGTCCTGTTGCCATCAAAGTCATTTTCCGCGGTGAGAAAAAGCGAGAGTCATACCAACCACACGAAGGTATGCGTCTTCTCCAACCTGACATGGATTCAACGGCCTGGACTATTCTTTCTTGCCCTACCGTCGGCTACCAAAAAGCAATAAAGTTTGTTCACGATGCCTTTGCCATCATCACGCCAGGCAAAACAGCTGATGATTGGAGTGTTACTTTGTACAACCGTGATGTCCGCACGAAAAATCCTTTTAAAGCAACCCCATTCAATCTTTTATCTGGCGAAGATGACTCTGCTGAGAAAAAAACACGCAGCACACCAGATGAAAAAAAAGAGCCGCAAACAAAAAATCCTGCACCTCGTGAGAGCTTAGATAAAAAAAAGACCACAACACCAGCAGCTGTTACACCGGCAGAACCCGTGCCAGCCAGTGCGCTTGTGGACGATGAACCATCAGCATTTAAACCGCTATAAACAGGAATTATGGTATGAAACACAGCATCCTTAAACTCCTTGGCATAACGACTTTATGCCTGGGGTCAGTGCTTGCAAAAGATTCCGCCATCGAGCATCACAAAGGTGTATCCATTAAAGACATGTCTCAGTTCACTGTCGCCAACAAAGACCTCTCTCTCTTTTTTGGGGGCAAACTCAAGGATGATTTTTTCATCCAGAACAGGTGCTACACGCTGCGTGATGACTACAATGATCAGCAAGATTTTTTCCGGCACAAGCTTGAACTCGACCTTGCTGTTGCTCAAGGTATGCAGCGCCACGGCAAGCCTGCCTCACAAGCAGCCATCCGGCTTTCAAATTATGTTCTGTGGCAAAAAGAGTCTCAGTACACCCCCTTGTACATCGACCAAATTACACTACCTGGTGCTGGCGACGTGGTCGTTGGTAGCAACATCCCCGTCAAGACGATTGTCCCACTTATCTTTGTGGAAGAGGCGTGGTTCAAACTGAACGCGGATACCTTTATTGATGGCCTCAAAGAAAATAAAACCTCGCTAACCGTTGGCTACTTCCCGTACCAACTTGGCCGTGGCATCTCCATGGGGGTACACAAAGATTTAGGGGTTGAATCTCTTGGTGGTATGGGCGAAGGCGGCTTTACCCGCTACCCAATTATGCCACCTGGCGTCTTGCTGCGCTACACCGTCAGTGATCATTTTTCTGTCGATGCCTACTTTAATCTTGGCCGCGAAACAAATGCTTCGATCAACGATACCCTCAAACCAACCCGTGCCCCACGACTTGAAGGGCCCCAACCAGAGCGTGGCCCCGGCAAAGACACCTGGTCATTTAGTTTGCGTGGCGACTACACCACAGACGATGAAAAACTGGGCAAGCTTTTGGTGCAACCCTACGCGATGTACACAAGCGCACCAGAGCAGACCATTGAGCTCTTTGCTGACGCTAGCTCAAAGCTACTGACCCTTGGCACCATGGTTGATTGGAAGAAAAATAATCTGACCATTAACGTTGAGTGTGCCCTGCAAGTTGGCCACCAACAAGTCCACGCCCTTGACCGCAACCAATTCGAAATTAGTGCTGGTGGTGATGGCGGCTTAGGTAGATCGTTCACCCATATTCAGGGCCCCGTACGAACAGTAAACGGGCAGCTTAACCTAGCAGCAACAGGATTTGCTTCTGCGGGTGATAATATTCAAGGTGCAGCCACATATTTCCCAGAAAATAGTTTTAATCCAAACGATCAACTCACGCTACTCGTCAATACCGATGAAAACCGCATTCTCGATCAACAAGGCAATGTACTTAAACGTTCCGGAGTAGATATAAAAAACACTCAGAACTATAAACTCTTCAACGCCAACGTCTTTGGCAACAAGCGCTTCCGCCCTGGCTACCGCCTAGAAAATCGCGGGGTTATGCTCATGGCAGATGCCATCTACACCTTTGACGAGCACCCGTTCACGCTTGCCGGTGCTGTTGGCTACATTTCTGGCGACCGCTACCCCTACAATGATGAAACCTCCCGCACCTTTGGTGGCTTTATCCCACAACGCTCTCGCTACCAGGGCTACGGCGTAAAAAGCTTTTTATTCTTCGACCGCCAAATTGTGCCACGTCCACTCAATATTTCGTATCGCACGCTTTCTGCCCAAAACCATTTAAAAGATATCAGCAATTTGCAATTCCTCGGCTTTGGGGCCACGTGGTTCCCCTTCAGCAAGCGCAGCAAGGGACACTGTGGTGTTGACGTCATGGTGCTTGGAGAAACGGCTGAGCTAAAGAAGTGGAACGTCAACGGCACACATCCTGACCCTGCCATTGAACGACAACTCGAACGCCTGCGCAACAGCATCGGCACAACACCAACCCTGTTCAGCGGCTGGGAATCTACCGAGTCTGCCAGCAAATTCCTCGGTGTTGAAATTGATACACGCTTTCATTACCAGCTTCTTGAGCACTGTGATGCCGTAATGCGCTTTAGTTTATTTATTCCCGGGCAGCTATACAAAGATCTTAACGGGCAGCCAAACGCCATCACCCAGCGTACAGACAAAGACGGTTTTCTGCGCTACGACAGCCTAGGTTCCAGCACGGCGTTGGCATGTACCATTGGCCTTAATTACCGATTCTAAGGATCCCATGAAAAAATTACTTTTTTTTAGCGCCCTATTCATAACCCCATGCCTTGCTATCACTCCTGATGATGTTGATGACATTTTATTTGAAACTCTTAACGAACCACAACACAGCAAATGTGCTGATGCTATGGATGTGCCTGTTTTGCGGGGGGTGCGGGATGATACGCTTGTCCTTGCCGCGGAAAATTATATCCAGGACTATTGCACAGAACATGCAATCAATTATCAGGAACTTCCTGCAGATTTAAAAAAAGATGTTTTTTTTGCAACGAATCGACTCTGCAAACAGCTCGGGGCCATGATTGCCAAGAACAAAGGCCCAGCCTCCCCAGAAAAAGTACTCTGTAACTCTCTTAAAAAAACCTTGAGTAAAATTATTATTCCAGGCACCAGATATTTTGAGGGTAAAGCCGTATCAAAACAGTGTGCAGACACCATCACTGAACTTGTCAGCAGCTTTAACATTCCCCCTGTTTGTATGACAAAAAGCATCAAACGGGCCATTAACGCCTGCCAAGAAAAAGCAGACAATGCAGCACAAGAGCTCATGAAACGAACAAAAAAAAGATACATCACCAACCATGAGATCAGCAAAATAACTGGAAAGCAAAAACAATTCCTCATCAAGCAACTTTGGTTTTTAGTACAAGGGTACATCTTTGAACAAACGCTTCAGCACCTAAGCAGTAACCACGCTAACGACAGTATTTATGAACTCCCACCAACAATGGGTATGGTAGAAACTATTGCGAATACTTTGCATAGCATGATCACAGAATTATAAAAAAGGGATGAAGCACATGAACAAAACATACTCTTTGATACTCATAAGCAGTCTTTATGCTATAGAAACGGCACAAGCAGATGCATCCAGTAAATCTTATTATCAGCAGCTGCCTATTACAACGCAACACCAGCTCATTAAGTGCTTATCCGAAAATTAATTTTTGCTGAATAAGATGATGGGATAACTAATATCCGCCAACATAAGAGTACGGCAACTGTTCAACTGTGCATAGAAAATATATGCGATGAATTCGAGATGCCTCAATTGCTGCTATTTTTGAATTAGTTCATGGTTTGTACCTATCTACAACAAGTGCCTTTGATAACTGGTATGCGATAGACACCTCTTCTAGTAATGACCCGCTTGCAAAGTTCGGCGGTAAAAGCCCGGTTGATCGAGCAAAGCGCGGTATCAAAAAAATTATTGTAGTTGATTCTAAGGGTGTACCGATTGTTGTTTCTGTTGGACCAGCCAATACGCATGATTCAAAAACATTGGTTGAAATTCTTTCTCTCCTTGAATCAATTAAGAATGTTCCGTATGCAATTGTTGCAGTAGACAGTGTCTATGATGCAAAAAGTCTGAAGAAGTGGTCTAAGAGACATGGATTTATACTTTTTGCATCATAGGCGTCGTAATAAATTTCCTCATGGCATCAAACCAAAAGGGCGATGGATTGTAGAAGCGACGCATAGCTGGCTAAATAATTTTCGGGCAGTCAAAACATGCTGCACGCATGAGGGGTGTAACACCACCCAAATCCGAAGCATTAACATCTGCGTCTTTTTGAACTAACCCACCAACAATATCATCGCTTCATTTTGCAGCCGCAACGTGAAATAATGTGCGATATTATTGATTTGGAAAAATCGTTGAAAAGGTCACGCTTGGCATTCTATTAAAGACCTCTGGAGAAATCCCCAAGAAGCGCTGATACAATAAATCTATAGAACCAAACAGGGCATCGTCTGGATTAAACCCAAGAAGACTTAGTGCCTGGTGCACTGCCGCAGCGCTTGGCCCTTCGATCTCGGCAAATACAGGAAGTCCGGGCCAGGTATCAATACTCACCTGACAACCCAGCAGTTGCCACTCTTCCCTATAATTTTCTTGGTATGATTTTTGCCTAAGCCCAAGGCTCTTAAGAAGCTGGCCGCCCTTATCAAAATCATCAATAACAATCTCTGATTCTGCCATACCATCAATTTTATTCCCATCCAAAAGCTGTTTAACGGTCATAGTAATTCGCGTGCCTTCATCACGTACGCGTGCCCATGCGTGTGCACCCAAGTCATATGTTTGGCGCTTCATGAGCCGGCGAGGAATCAGCTGCAGAGCCCCACACTGCGCCAATAGAGACCGAAAAGCATCAACATCAATAATAAATTTTGCTTCATACTCAATCTGCATAAGCTCCTTTATGAAATAATCTCTCTAGTTGCAGCAAAGCCAATATTTTCTTCAAACCACTTTTCTAGATGGTTTGGCAGAAGACCCTGCACATCATTAGCACAAACATCTAATGTCCCAATAAATGGCTGGGCTGTCTGCCCACATGCAATATCACGTAAGTACTGCTCGCTTTGTATTGCTATGCGTAGCATTACACGATTCGGCTCCAGATCACCAGAAACTAATAACGCACAAATTTCCACAATTAGGGCCGTGTACTCAGGGTCAAAAGCATTAAGTAATGTATCATCTGTAATCTTTTTAATGCAGCCATATTTTCTACGCTGCTCAACAAGTTCAACCATAACCCCGCTGTACACCGTTGTGAGAATATGAGC
>JBIIJF010000007.1:0-13136 GCA_044234015.1 Candidatus Babeliales bacterium | reverse complement strand
TGATGGGGTTGTCTATCTCCCAAATCTTTCTGAGATCAACTTACTGGACGACCCGATGACGGTGTATGGCATGTACTACAACAAAGAAACTGGTGCTATTGCTGGCTATGGTGCGAATGATACTCTTGTTTCCATCTCATCACGACGCTACAAAGAAGACATTTATGATATTGGTAACCAATCAAAAGAGTTGCTCAAATTGCGCCCAGTACGCTTTACCTATAAAACTGATACCAGCCGCCGTATTCGTTATGGGCTGATTGCCGAAGAAGTAGCAGAATTCTTGCCAGACTTGGTTGGATTTAATGATGAAAATACCCCAGAAAAAGTACATTACCAATATTTAACGCCACTGCTTCTGAATGAATACCAGCAACAGGAGAAGAGACTCAGCTCGATTGAAACACTCATCATGCAACTCAACGAAAAAGCACAATCTCTTGCAAGCATGGCTCAACGGCTTGAATTACTAGAAGAGGCTTTAGAGAACTTTTTACCGCGAGGACAACAAAATGGCCCAGAATAACAAACGGTTAAAATTATTCAGACTGTCTTGCCCTAAAAATGTTGACAAAAAGCCATGTCACCTTTAGATTGATGCCAAGATCGTCGTGTGTTGCCTGTACGATAAGCTCGGCGTACTGGACGTTTACAAAAAAACACGAGCACCACGGATGCAAAAAAATCGGAGAGATTCATGGAGATCACGGAAATAAAAGTTTTTCCTGCCAACGAAGGTAGATTGAAGGGCTATGCCACTATGGTATTTGACAACTGCTTCATAGTTAGGGATATGAAAATTATCCAAAGCGATGAAGGTTATTTTGTCTCTATGCCATCGCGCCGCAAAAAAGACGGCTCGTTCAAAGACATCGTACATCCGTTGAATGCGGACACCCGGCTAGAGATTGAAAATAAAGTTATTGAAGAATATAAAAAAGTAGTTGGCGAAGCTGCATAATTAGTGTAGTATATTGCCCATAAATGACTTAATTGGGGCGTCGCCAAGTGGTAAGGCAGCAGGTTTTGGTCCTGCCATCCGGAGGTTCGAATCCTTCCGCCCCAGCCACACAAGGAAATATCCGTAGTGAGCACCTTGCATACCAAACAGACAACAACAGTTCAGGCTTCCTCTTTTGAGGAAGCCTTCTTTCATTCTAGCGATACGTACATCCATCCAACGGCCGTCATTGGCGACCATGTAACCCTTGGCAAAGGTGTTAAAGTTGGCCCATTTTGCACAGTCATTGGCAACACCACCATCGGTGAAAATACGCGTTTACATGCGCATGTCACGGTTGGTTTTCCTGGTCAAGTTGTTGGGGTTACCCAAAGCTTGGGGACCATCAACATTGGGAGTAATTGCGATTTACGTGAATTTGTTACCGTCCATGCCGCACGTACAGCACAAGGAGCAACCGTTATTGGCGATAATTGCTACCTTATGCACTATGCACATGTTGCCCATGATGCGGTGCTTGGGAATAATATTGTTCTCAATCCAAACGTTAATCTGGGTGGGCACACAGAAATTGCAGATAGAGCGGTCATCATGACCGGCAGCGCCACTCACCAATTTTGTAAAATTGGCAGATTAACAGCACTTGCCCCATTCAGCGGCATCAGGCAAGACCTACCTCCGTTTTGTATTTTTAACGGCAAACCGGCTGCATTTTTTGGATTAAACCTAATTGGCTTACGACGTAATGGCGCAGCTAGAGACAGCATCAATGCCCTCAAGCGCGTTACCAAGCTATTCTTTCAAGACAAACTCCCCACTCAGACCATCATCGCTGCAGTTGCAGCTGATAGCACTTTACAGCAAGATCCATTTGTACAAGAATTTATGGCATTCATTCACGGGAGCCAACGCGGCGTCTCAAGACGTTGCGGCACACAACAAGACTCATCATCCCCCTCAACAGAAATTGATGCATTATGATTAATATTGGTATTGTTGGCCTTGGCCATATGGGTGGCTACCACGCCTCTGTCGTTACAACACTCCCCAATCTGCGTCTGGTTGGTGTTGCTGACCCCCATCAAAAAAATTTAGATAAAGTTACCCTACCTGGCGTTATCAAAACCAACCATTTTATGGAGTGGATTGATCTGGTCGACGCGGTGATTATTGCCGTACAAACGAATAATCATTACACCGTTGCCAAGGCTTTTTTGGAGCGAGGCAAACATGTGCTAGTAGAAAAACCACTCACTAAGGTCTTTGCAGAAGCACAGGAACTTTTTGCAATTGCTGAAAAAAATAATGTTGCTTTGCATATTGGCCATGTTGAGCGTTTTAACGGTGCAATTCAAGAGCTTAAAAAAATTATCAAAGACCCTCTCCTCATCGAGTGTCATCGCATGGGTCCATTTGTAGCACGAGCAGCCCGAGACAGCGTTGTGCTTGATCTTATGATTCATGATATTGACCTGGTGCTCAATTTAGTGAACGAAACGCCAATCAAAATTTCCGCACACGGTACAAAAGTTGATTCTGCTTCATGTGATGTTGCTACAGCCCAGCTAACCTTTCCAAGTGGCTGTGTTGCCTCGATTATTGCAAGCCGTGCATCACAAGTTAAAAAACGTACGATGGCAGTACACCAAAAAAATGCCACGCTCAATTTAGACTTTGGCACACAAGATTTAATGATTCATCGGCAAGCAAGCTCTAGCGTACAAGTTGGCAGTGATCAGCTACAGTATCGCCAAGAGTCCCTGATTGAGCATGTGTTCGTTTATAAAGACAACCCACTTAAGCTTGAAATTATGCATTTTATTAATGCTATCCAGTATGAAACCGAACGACGCAGTGCTCGCCAAGATCTGCAAGCACTTGGTATTATTTTTGAGATTGAACGCCAGCTAGGACTCCGTCCAGATGAGATTCCATTTGCCGGAAAGATCGTTCCTAGTTTTGATTCACCCCAACAGATTGCTGGTTAGTTACACGCATGATTGCTATCATCGCAGGAACTGGATCATTACCACTTGAAGCAAGCGCTCATTTGATGAGACAACAAAAGAATTTTTTTGTTGTCTCCCTGTTTCCTGAAGATAATCTAACCCAGCTTCAGACAATAATTGGCCCAGCTGCAGAAATTATTGCAGAGCCATACTACCGCCCAGGCGATATTTTGCAGCAACTCAAAAATCGTGGCACAACGCATGTTTTGTTTGTTGGCAAAGTCGACAAAAGCAATCTTTTTAAGCATCTCTCTTTTGATTGGCTGGCAATAAAACTCATGGGTTCGCTAGTCACTCGTGGCGACAAAGATATCATGAATGCGCTACTGGCAGAGCTTGCCAAACACGGTATTAACACCCTACGGCAAGATGAAGTCCTTGGGGGGCTACTTGTTCCACCAGGTGTTTTATGTGGCTCTCTGACTCCTGCACTTGAAGCAAGCATCATGCTCGGCCTGCGCACAGCAAGCCTTATTTCACACAGTGATATTGGACAGACCGTTGTGGTAAAAGATGCAATGATTTTAGCTGTTGAGGCGATTGAAGGCACAGATGCTTGTATTGCACGTGGCCTGACACTTGGCAAGGAGCAGATTGTCATTTGCAAAGCTGCACATAGAAAACAGAATACACGGTACGATTTACCGACGCTTGGCCCACGCTCACTTGAGCAATTTAAGCCTGGTGATGTTGCTGCAATTGCCTGGCTAGCAACACATACTTTCATCGCAAACAAAGAACATTTTGTTGCGCATGCGCAAGAGCTTGGGATTGTGCTTTTTTCAGTTGGCGAATTACCGTAACAGACATAAAACCCCCCGGGATTTACGTCCCGGGGGGTTTTATGTCTGTTACTTCTTACTCACTTTTTTTAGACAGCCGCAGCCCCAGAAGCAAGACCGCTATCTGGCACAACATCTGCACCGTCAAAAAAACCTGCTGGGTCTTTCATACCCGGAAACGTTTTTTCTAAAGCAGGCGTTGCAACACCAGCAAGGTTCTTAAATAAGCCTAAAAGATCTTCAATACCATCACCAAACATATCGAATGCTGTTTTGCCAGCACTATTTTTTATGGTGACATCAGCACCATGTGCAAGTAATATTTTTACTGCTTCAAGGTCTCTACGTTCACAGGCTGCCATCAATGGGGTCTGGTTATAGCACGTGAGTGCAATTTTGATGAATCCAACATAGTCAGGATCTATGAATGGCTTTGATGCCAGATTCACGTCAGCCTTACCTTGGTTGCAAAGCAATTCAATAACTTCAGCACTTGCACCAACACGGCAAGCAGCAAGAAGTGGCGTCTCGCCATTAATATCTGATGCCAGATTCACGTCAGCCTTACCTTGGTTGCAAAGCAATTTAATAACTTCAGCACTTGCACCTATACGGCAAGCAGCAAGAAGCGGCGTCTCGCCATTAATATTTTGCGCATTAGCGTTCGCACCAGCATTCAGCAATAAACCAACCAAAGACGCTTGTTGAAATGACCATTGAGCACGTAGACTAGCACATACAGTAAACAATGGCGTATTTTTTGATAAATCTTGTGCATTAATCTGTGCACCGGCATCCATTAGTGCTGAAATAACTGAATAACTCTTATCATTGATTTGGTGACAGGCATACAAAAGTGGCGTGCTATCATACAATAAAAAGCGAAATCTTTTAACATCTGAACCCGAATTTATCGCTTTATTCACTAATTCGACGTCACGACTTTGAATGGCATTTATCAATGCCTTTTCAGCATAATATTGTTTCCGCTGAGCACGAGAAAGACCACAACAGTTTTTTCTATCCTCATAGCTACCTTGCAGCAAACGATATATATTTAATTTTTCTATTGCAGCCTTTAAAGTCTCAGTGACCCCCATGCCAGCTACGATGCAACCTGCCGTAGCTAATCCCGCCGAGAAACCTGCCATAGTTAGTCCCATCGCCTGCAAGCAGTCACCAATAAACAAACGCTTTGTACTAGTAGCGGCTACTGGTGTATTCAACCCGGCAGCAAGTGCACACAACAAAATAATTTTCTTTACCACGAGAAAACCCCATTTTTTGGTTATGGATATTTAGAAATAGACGTACAACACCATCAACCATAACAATCTGCAAAAACAACACAAACACCCCCATTCCCAACTTAGAAAATACGACAAAAAAAGCTTTTTCTAGGTGATGACAATAAAAAAATAACCAATTTGTCATAAAAATACACATGGGGTTCCCCTGTCAATCCATTAACCTATTGATGAATCTATTTTTTACTTCTGAGAAAAAACTCTTCCTTTTTTAAGAGCGACCCTGGTAGGCTAATAGTGTGTTAAAACCATACCAACGAAAATCGTTGCAACCATACAAAAGATACCAGGAGATCGTAATGGAAAACGTAATGAAAATATCACTCAGAAACGTACTTTTGAGCGCATTGCTTATATGCAGCCTGAATAGCGCTGCATTTGCCGATGCACCAGCAGACGTAGCAGCACAAGGTAGTGCCAAAGTTGACAAGGCAGAGAAAGCTGCTAAAAAAGGAAAATCAAGCAAACGAAAAGGTAAAAAGAGCCTGAGCAAATCACGCCATCGTAAGTTTAAAAAAGGTGCTGAGAGTGACACAAAAGAGCGTAGCCCAAGACTGCGTAGCCGCAGAAGTGGCGGTAGAGCGAAACTCTGGATGGGAAAAGACAAGAGCGAAAACAGCACAGACGTAGTAAGAAAAGAAAAAGCCCAATCAGAAGCTAAGCGTGTTAATCGTGCTGGCTCAAAAAGAAAAGCAGACAAAACTGAAGGCCGTGGCAATGCTAAAAGAATGAAAGCTGCACACGCTGACAATCAAGAAAATCCAAAGGCAGAAAAAGCTCCTGTTGGTAAAGCCGGCAATAAAAAAGCTGCTAAAGCTCAAAAGAAAGCTACTAAACAAGCAAAAAAAGCAGCTAAAGCTGAAAAAAAAGCTACTGATGCCGCTGCCTCTGTGGTGAGCGCAAGCACAGCAGCCTAAACTATTTTTTCAGATTTTGATAAGGGGTCGGCAAGTCCGGCCCCTTTTTCTTTTTGCCCAACAGTAACCACGGCAAGCACAAAACTATTGCATCGCCTCTACCGGCAGCGCTACGTTAAGAAATGCTTTTATTAAGGACTAGCTGGAAATTAAAAAAGGAGATCATTCCATGGTTCAAAAGTCTTTTGTGCTTTCTGGCCTGCTCACGGCGCTTTTGGCGGTTAGTGCAGCTGGAGCTCGCACGTTTACCACCTACAGCAATAAAAATATCCTACGTCAGCGCTCTGCCAACATCAATCTTGCCATGGAGTACAGCTCGTCGCACCCTCATCTTTTCAGCATGCAGCCAGAAACCATTCGCACCCATCTGCTCTTTACCCCGTTCTTTCAAGCGTCACAACGCGCGGTGGATTTGGGTAGTTACTTTGGTGTTGGCAATGGCACCAATAGTTTCACTATTAATACTATCGCTGGTGGTGCAGAGGTAAGCCGGGAATTCATAATCCATGAAAACCCAAGAACTGCAAGCACAAGGGTCTCTCTCAAGCCAGAGCAACAATCATACGGTGCTCGCATTGCATTTTTTCAAGACATGAATTCTCCCATCAAAGGTATGTTCTTCCGGGCCAGCAGCACGGCCCAGCACCTAGAAAACAACTTAAAAGTTGCCTACACAGACTCAGTTCCAGGTCTAGCCACTACCGACCTTGATTACCCTACTTTTTTTGCTGGTAAGGGAAACAGTGACAGTACCGTTGCAGGTGTTACGCGCAACCAAAGCGGACTCAGCAAAGCTCGCATACCAGGTGGCCGTCGCACTAAAACAGGTCTTGCCGACATCGATTTGAGCCTTGGGTACAAATGCATCCAAACAGCTACCAGCCACGCATTTTTGAGCGCTGACATCACGGTACCAACCGGTACCCGCGTCCTTGGCGATTACGTGTTTGCTCCTGTGATTGGTAATGGACGTCACTTTGGCCTTGGTGCAAGCTTTGATGGCGGCCTGGAAGTATGGAAAAATGAAAATAGCTCACTGCGTTTTGATGGTGCCATCCGCTACAAATACCTGTTCCAAAATAACGAGATGAGAACACTCAGCCTCAAACAAACAGGACGGGTAAATTACAACAACGCATCAAAGTACTACCTGGTTGGTACAAAAAATGCTCCTGCTGGCACAGCCCTGATGCCACTGGCAAACATTAGCACCTTACCCATCGCTGTACGCCCTGGCCATCAGCTGGATATGCTTGCTGCAATGTCTTTCAACAGTGGCAAATTTACCATTGATGTTGGTTACAACCCATTCTGGCAAGATGCTGAATCTGTACGGTTGAACAGTGCTTTTGACGACAGCCGCTACGCTGTTGCAGAAAGGGACTTTGTCGTTTCTACCAGATTCTCTGATGTACCTGCAAACGCTGTTCTTGATGTCACTCGCGATAGCTTTGATATGGAAGGCATTCGCACCCCAGCTTCTATGACCCACAAAGTATTTCTTGCAAGCAACTATGCCTGGCGCATCTACGGCAAGAGCCTGATGTCCATTGGCCTTGGCGCTTCATATGAATTTGCAACATCAAACGCTGATGTTGAACAGTATGGCTTCTGGGGCAAGCTGAACTTCTCGTTTTAATTAACGCTCAAAAATGTAATTCTTTGCTCGAGGGGTGGCAATCGCCGCCCCTCTTTTTTATGCCCATTTAATAGTACTTTTCAGCAATTTTGCACAAATTCATTACTCAACTAGCACATTTGTGCAAATATCCTATAATCAACGATTCGATCATACTTTTCGAAAGGTACCCATGATACAACGAGAACTTGAAGTTCGCATACGCGATCTTGCACAAAAAATGCCCGCAGTTGCGATTGTTGGCCCTCGCCAGTCAGGCAAAACAACGCTTGTCCAAGCCGTCTTCCCAGAATATCTCTATGCCTCCCTAGAAGACCCAGATACCTACAACCGATTAGAAGCAGATCCACGAGGCTTTCTTGAGCGTGCGTTGCTACACCCTGGCCTTATTATCGATGAATTTCAACGCATGCCGCCATTGGTCTCCTACCTGCAAGGGTTTATTGATCGTAGCAAGAAACCAGGATTTTTTATCCTGACGGGGTCACAGAATTATTTGATGATGCAATCCATCTCGCAGTCACTAGCAGGACGCATGGCCATTTTAACGCTATTGCCACTTTCACATACTGAACTTTCTGCTGCAGGAAAGCTTTCAAGCGATTTTGTTCAAGCCGCTTGGCGAGGTTTTTATCCCCGCTCATTTGCACCAGGTCTTGAGCCACGTGATTGGGTGAACAGCTACATTGAACAGTACATCGAGCGAGACGTACGACAGATTACCGCTGTTAAAGATTTACGTACCTTCCAGCGGTTTATTGGTCTCTGCGCTGGCCGCGTTGGGCAATTGCTCAACATCAGTTCATTAGCTGTTGAAGCAGACATAAATCAGGCAACGGTAAAACAGTGGCTCTCTCTGCTTGAAGCAAGTTATCTAATTAAACTCGTGCAACCGTGGCACACCAACACGAATAAACGGTTAGTCAAAGCACCAAAGCTCTATTTTACCGATACTGGCCTTGTCTGCGCACTGCTCAACATCGCAACACCAGAACAGCTTATGCAACATTATTCGCTTGGTTCTATTTTTGAAAATATGGTCGTTATGGAGCTGTTAAAACACCGCTACAATCAAGGTGACCGATCCAACCTCTACTTTATCCGCGGTTCTCGTGGTGAAGAGGTGGATGTTGTCCTTGAATACGCCAACCATGTACGCTTGGTTGAAGTCAAAGCAACGGCAACTATCCATACAGGACTCTTCAAAGGCCTTCGCTACTGGCAGCAAAATATTAATACCAAGACCGTGTGTTTTTTAATTTCCGGTGGCACACAAGCACCTAGCAATATTGGTGACATCACAACCGTGAGCTGGCAACAGTGTGGTCAGATTGTTGATGAAGAGGTAAAGTTTTAAAAAAAATGCACCACGGTAGGCCTAATCATATGCTTGTCCGGTAATAAAAATACCTTCTTTAGTGTTCTTATTGAGTAAAATGTAGCCAAATACCCACATAACCCACCAACCAAAAAAACTATCATTTTCAGGCTTATGCTCAAAGCAGTGAGTAGGGGGTAATGTAAAATGAGCGTTAATGATGCCCAAGACATTCTCAAATCGCTGTTTAGCAACTTCTGGTTTGACACTCCACAATATTGATCTATTTGATAGATCTTCATATCCATTAGGGTCACCAGTATAAGTCAGCGTTAGATAGTAATGGACCTTTCGTTTAATCAAATCAAAGTTCGTTACGTCTATAGGACCATCTATCAGAAGGAGTTTTTTATCGTTAAGATACCTTGATTCCCCCTCATACAACCGTTGCAATGTTTCAATAGTAAAATTGCTATCTTCCTGATAGCGAAAAACCCGCCCTTCAAAATCGAGTGAGTAGTTAGTCCGCTCGCATCATGGATCAACTTTTCAAACAAATGATCAATGTTCTTAACTGAATCATCTACAATTTTCATAGTGAGCTCATCCTATTGAATCCGCGAATCGTTAAAAAACCACTGCAACCAAGGTGATAAATCAAACTCATATTTTAGTGCGCCACAGTACGCCTAATCATATGCTCGACTTGCGATAATAATACCTTCCTTTGTAATATCATTGAGGAAGATATAGCAAAATACCCACATATCCCAATCACCAAGAAAACTACCCTGCTCAGGTTCATGTTCAAAGCAGTGGGTAGGAGGCAATGTAAAATGGGCACTTATAATACCCCAAAAGGCATCCAGTCTCTGTTTCGCCGCTTCGGGTCTTATGCTCCACAGAATCGACTCATTTAAAAAATCTTTATACCCTCGTGGATCACCTGTGAAAGTCAACGTTAGATACTTATGTACTTTTTTTTTGATCAAATCAAAACTAGCCGAATGCACAGGGCCCTCTATAAAAAGACGCTCTTTATCGTCAAAATACCTCAATTCCCCTTCATACAACTGTTCCAGTGTCTCACTAGTAAAGCTATCATCCTGCTGATAACGAAAAACCCTTCCCTCAAAATCAACCGAGTAGTTTGCTCCGCTCACATTAAGGATTAATTTTTCAAACAAATTATCAATGTTCTTAACTGAACCATCTACAATTTTCATAGTAAGCTTTTTCTATTGAAGCTGTTAAGACACCACCACACCCAGGAGGGCGACTGATTGAACCCATATTTTATCCACAGTGCACGCGGTAAAATAAATGTTAAAGAAAATGCACCACAGTAATCCTAATCATATGCTTGTCCAGTAATAAAAATACCTTCTTGGGTATTCTCATTGAGTAAAATGTAACAGAACACCCACATATCCCAACCACCAAAAAAACTATCATTTTCAGGCTTATGCTCAAAGCAGCGGGTAGGGGGCAATGTAAAATGAGCGTTAATGATGCCCAAGACATTCTCAAATCGCTGTTTTGCAACTTCTGGTTTAACGCTCCACAATATTGATCTATTTGATAGATCTTCATATCCTCGCGGATCACCCGTAGAGGCCAACGTTAGATAGTAATAGACCTTTCTTTTAATCAAATCAAAATTCGTTACGTCTATAGGACCATCTATCAGAAGAGGTTCTTTATAGTTAAGATACCTTGATTCCCCCTCATACAACCTTTGTAATGTCTCAATAGTAAAATTGCTATCTTCCTGATAGCGAAAAATCCGCCCCTCAAAATCAAGTGAGTAGTTTGCTCCGCCTGCATCAAGGATTAATTTTTCAAACAAATGATCAATGTTCTTAACTGAACCATCTACAATTTTCATAGTGAGCTCATCTTAATTTAAGAGATACTAAGAAAGCAGCTAAACTAAACAAACCGTTTAAGAACCAGCACCGAGTTGCAGCCACCAAAACCAAAAGAGTTGGAAATTGCGTACTCAGCGCTGAGCTTGCGCGCAGCGTTTGGTACATAATCCAAGTCACAGGCAGGGTCAGGGTTTTCTAAATTAATAGTCGGCGGTACCATGCCATTGCGCAGCGCTAGAGCACAGAACGCTGCTTCCGCAGCCCCCGCAGCACCAAGCATATGGCCCGTCATAGATTTTGTACTGCTCACCACTGCATGCCCAACCGTTTGCGGCAATACGTGGCTGCCAAAAACTTTTTTCAAAACTATTGTCTCTTGTGCATCATTCATTGGCGTTGCTGTCCCATGAGCATTGATGTAGCCAACTTGCTCTGCTGCAATACCAGCATCTGCCAAGGCCATTTGAATTGCTGCCACAGCGCCTGCGCCCTCAGGGTGCATCGCCGTCATGTGGTAGGCATCAGCGGTAGACGCGTAGCCAACAAGTTCTGCAAGAATTGTTGATCCGCGCTCAACGGCTGTTTCTAAGCGCTCAAGCACCAACACAGTTGCACCTTCAGACAGCACAAAACCAGATCGATCACGGTCAAACGGACGACTAGCTGCAGCTGGATCACCCTGCCAGGTAGCAAGTGCACGTATGTTGCCAAAGCCAGCAATCGTTAGGGGAATAGCACACGCCTCGCTGCCACCGGTAAGCATGTAGTCTGCGTAGCCATCACGAATTGCACGAAACGCTAGGCCAACAGCATCTGCGCTCGAAGCACATGCACTTGCAGTTGCCAAGGTTGCTCCTTGCAAATTAAACTGCATCGAAAGCCAACCTGGAGCCATACTGGTAATAATTTTTGGCACCACAAACGGACTCACACGCTTAGGGCCACCATCAGCATAGGCCTGGTTTGCTTCGGTAATGCCACTCACACCACCAACACCCACACCAATATACGAACCAAAACGATAACGATTGCTTGGCACGGTTGTTGTCAGGCCAGCCTGCTGCATGGCTTCTTGCCCAGCGATTAAAGCAAGCTGAGAGAAGCGCTCTGTTCGTGGTTGTTGTTTTACAGGAAGTACCGCATCAAGGAGTGCAGCTTCACCGGTGACAAGACCAGCAACGCGAACGGGGTAGTCTGCCATACCAAAACTTTCTGGTAATGCCGCAATGCCGCTCCTACCTGCAATAATGCCTTGCCATGTGGCCTCTGTTGAAAGACCAACTGGCGTAACCATTCCCATACCCGTAATGACAACACGATGCTTCATGCAACCAACTTTCAAACAAAAAACCCGCATCTGCATGCCCTGCAAACGCGGGTTTATACTATTGTATTATGTTTAGCCTACTGCTCATTATTTTGTTCGTGCACCATGAATCAAATCAACAGCGTGGCCAACTGTTTTAATTTTTTCTGCATCTTCATCTTTAATTTCGATGCCGAATGCTTCTTCAAAGCTCATAATAATTTCAACGATGTCGAGTGAATCAGCGCCAAGGTCTTTAAAGGTAGACTCGGCGGCGATGTTCTCTTGTGACATGCTAAGTTTTTCAGCAATAATGCCAACAACTTTTGTTAACGTATCTTCTCTTGAAAATGACATGTTTTAGCTCCTGATAAATGCTGTTTCAGACGAGGCATTTATGATAGCGTAATTTAAAAAAAATACTACAACCCACCGCTCACCACAATCACCTGTCCGGTGATATAATCAGCATGACCGGATGTCAAAAACATTACCAGATCAGCAATATCGGCAGGCTTACCAAAGCGCTTTAATGGGATTTGCTCTAAGGTTTTTTGTTTAATCTCATCAGGCAGCTTATCTGTCATTGGTGTCTGAATAAAACCAGGGGCTATCGCATTCACCATCACCTGGCGCGAGCCGTACTCCTGTGCCAATGATTTAGTCAGTCCAATCAGCCCTGCTTTGCTTGCTGCGTACTGCGCCTGCCCAGCATTGCCGTACAACCCAACAATTGAACTCAAGTTGATGATGTAACTTTTTGGCTGCTTGATCATACTTTTCAGCGCCTGTTGAGCACAAAAAAATGAACCTTTTAAGTTGACGTCCAACACACTATCCCAATCTGCCTCCGATGTACGCAGCGCTATGCCGTCACGCGTAATACCTGCGTTATTCACCAAAATATACGGCTGCATGTTTTTCTTCTTGAGCTGCTCAAACGCAGCCAGTACGGCTTGAGTAGAGGCAACATCAACGCACAGATAATCCACTCCTTGGGCAATAAGCTCTTGCGCTGGCAAAGCC
>JBIIJF010000006.1:0-13148 GCA_044234015.1 Candidatus Babeliales bacterium | reverse complement strand
TGTGCTGCTTGCGCAATGTATTTACGCTTTTTTGGCGCTTCCAGATAGTAATTAATTTGTTTAATAAGTTGATCTTTGCCTGAAAACGATGCAATCGAGTGTTCTTCTGTAAAGATTTTTTCAGTGAGCTCACTGCTGCGCTCACTGAGCATAAATATGTTGCTTGCTGGAATTTCAAACGAGCGCATGTTGTGGGACTCTGCATTTTGATCACGTAAAATGTTGAGTGATATTTTTGCTGCTTGGCAAGCTAAAAGCATCTCTTTACCGTAGATTGCGCTCCCCCGAAGGCTTTTTTTGATATGTGGGGATACGGCGTTTTTTTTCCAATCGTTTCCCCAAATAGCAAAAGAGACATGGGGCATGTGGGCGATTGCGTGAGAGAGCAGCTGCTCTCTTTTCGGTTCCCAGGTGCCAACAAAACAGACATCGCTAGCGTAGGTAGCAAGCTCTGTTGGTGTGAAGGTGTACTTAGCATGAAAAATGTTGCTATCAAAAGCAAATGGGAATGGGCAAATGTGTCTACTGCCTGAGGCAAGCAGTGCTGGGGTTAGGCTTTGTGACCATGATAGAAAACAATCAAAAAGTGGCAGTGACTTTAGAACGAGCTCTGTTGAATTATTGTTCCACAGGGCGAATGGATTGTCCGGATAAAAATTAACAACACGTGCTCCAGTTTGTTTAATTGCTCTAATGGTGGCAGGTGTAATGCATTCGCCCTTGAGAATAAACACCAACCATGGCATGTGTTTTTTGACAGCAGCTAAAATTTTTTTTTGTGCCTGCATGGTTGCAAATGTAGCTGTTATGCGATTGATGCCAACGATGGTGGCCATTGCTATAGGTTGGCGATAATTTATGTAGGTGGTATCAAAACCAAGATTCTGAAAGGCTTTATAAAAAGACGATGCATAGGTGTAAACAGTTGGATTAGAGCTGAAAGCACCAATGACCAAAACTTTTTTATTCATGGCCGATAATCGCTTGGTAGGCTCTGTAGACGTTGTCTCCATAAGCATCCCATGAGCATGTTTGAATGTAGTTATGAGCAGTTTGCCCAATATGATGAGCGGCTTGGCGATTCTCATAGCACCAGGTAATTAACCGTGCGAGCTCATCAACGTTGTAGGGATTGTATAAAAAACCAGTTTTGCCGTGGACGATCCGCTCTGCGCCACCAGAGTGCGTGCTTGCAATGACTGGCAGTCCACTGGCCATTGCTTCACTTATCACCATTGCAAGACCCTCTTCAATGGATGGTATTACAAAGGCTGATGCCCCTTGGTATAGGTTTTTGAGGGTGTTGCGGTCAACTCCGCCGATAAATTCAACATTACCATTTTTTGGTAATTTTGCTTGGATGCTTAAAAAATCTTTTTGCAACGTGCCAACAATTTTAAGTTTGGTGCCACGAATTGGAAGATTTGCTTTATCCCATGCTTGCAACAAATAGCTGATCCCTTTGCGCAATGAGACCATGCCAACGAAAAGAAGGGTAAAATCTTTGTGCAGAGTTGGAGCAGGAGTAAAAAAACTGACATCAGCGCCGTAAGGTACCATGAGGAGCTTTTTCGGCGAGGTTCCTTGCCGGATAAAACTATCACGAACAAAGTGTGATGGCGTCATGATATAATCTGCCAGTGCATATTCCCGTAGCATTTTTTCTTTTGTCTTTTGTGCTACAGCTGGAACCGTAAGGCCCCAACGGTCGTATTCTAGTTTGATCAGGTTCTGCTGGCTCGTGATGTGGCAGGAGCCTGATTCAATAATAATTTTTGCACCTTTTTGTCGGGCAATTAGGAGACTGTTTTCTGCATAGTGGGCCCAGCCAACAAAGAGGTCGATGTGCTTTTCATTTGCTAACTGTTTGGTAACAAAATTATCAAAAATGGTATCTTTAATTCGATTGTATGTACTGCGGTTGCAAAGACGGGATAGCCGTAGCGTCGAAAATAAATAGTCAGCTGTCTGACACCATTGATTATTAATGACTCGTGTTGCAGGGATTATTTGCTCATCATGTTTAGTGTAGGCAAAAGTGTATAGACGTTCGAGCGCATTTCGTTTGATAAGTTGTTTTGCTAGGTGGTATGCATGAAACCGACCACCAGCAGAGATTACTACATGCATGATCAAAGCTCTTTAAAATAAGAAATGGTACTTGCAAGTCCTGTTTTTAAATCAATTTTTGGCTGCCAGTTAAGGAGTTTTTTTGCGCGCGTGATATCTGGCTGACGGCGTATAGGGTCATCTTCTGGGAGGGGGTGCATGGTGACAGGTAATTTTTTTTGTAAAACATCTTCAAGCGCCATAACAAGTTCAAGCAGGGTGAACTCTATAGAATTTCCCAGATTGATTGGGCCAGTTATGTTTGCATCACTCTTCATCATGGCGATAATTCCATCAATCAAATCATCTACATAACAAAATGAGCGTGTCTGCTGGCCAGACCCATAGATTGTAATGGGTTTACCCTGCAGTGCTTGCATAATAAAATTGCTGACCACGCGCCCATCGTCAGGGTCCATCCCTGGGCCGTAGGTATTAAAGATACGAATAATTTTTATATCGGTTTGGTGCATGCGCTGGTAATCAGCAAAGAGAGATTCAGCAACACGCTTACCTTCATCATAACAAGCACGGGGTCCGATGGTGTGCACATTCCCCCAATAGTCTTCTGTCTGTGGGTGCTGGATGGGATTTCCATATACCTCACTTGTTGATGCCTGCATGATCCGGGCACCGTTTTGGCGTGCCAGCTCAAGCATGTTGAGACTGCCTAAAAAATTTGTCTTAGTGGTAAAAATGGGATCTTTTTGGTAGTGAGGAGGGGATGCAGGGCAGGCAAAATTAAAGATCCAGTCACATGTAATGTTTATCGGATCAATAATGTTGTGGTGCATAAAGGTGAATTGTGGATGCAGCTTTAAGGCTTGTATATTGCGCTCAAGCCCGGTGTACATGTTGTCAACGCCGATGACGGTAAAGCCATCATTAAGGAGGCGGTTGCAGAGATTGCTGCCTAAAAAGCCTGCTGCGCCGGTAACAAGGACTTGCGTATTCATGCATGGTCTCGCTTTTAAATGAGAATCATATTGGTACACTGAACGTAGTCTATGATCATCATTCTGACAAGAAAAAATAGGGATATATTTTATGAACGATACAAAAACCTCACTGCAAGGGTTACGCGATCGAGCACAAAAATTTGCGGATGATCGTGATTGGAGCAAGTATCATCAGCTCAAAGATTTAGCTATGAATGCCTCATGCGAGGCTGCCGAGCTGGCCGAGCTTTTTTTGTGGAAAACAAATACAGAGATTACCGAAAGTATGCGTACAGATTCTGCGTATCGGCAGAAAGTCCTGGATGAGCTTGGCGATATTTTGCTTACGGTGTTGGTGCTGGCGAATAATATTGAGGGCTGTGATTTGACGACAGTTTTTTTTCAAAAGATGGCAAAGACGGAGGCAAAGTATCCGGTTGCTGAGTGTTATGGAAAAAATGCAAAGCGTTAAGATTAGTTTGCTTATCTAAACTAACCTTCGATAGCCAAAAATTCGGCGTAACCATTGAGCTGATAGTTCACATAGCCAAGGAGGGCTTTGGTATGGATGGGGGCATTTTGGCTATTGCGGTTTTCAGCGATGCTGCATACAGTACAGGCTACTAGGCCGACGAGCACAGCCATAGCGGTTGCTTTTTCTAGCTGCTCGTCTGTGCATTTAAAATGCTTTTGCCAGAGGATGTAGGCATCGCTGCTTTTCTCCATGGGCCACAGCGCAAGCATGAGCTGATACACCATACCGTAGTTGATTTGGAGCTGGTTGTTTTTAACTATTTGTGCGATTACATGGGCAAGTGCGCCGCATAGGCCCCCTACAAGGAGGATAGTTGTCTGGTGAGCATTATCATTCGATTTGTGGAACTGGGTTGTGCCACAGAGTGGATTAAAGCCATCAAGGCATATGAGGTTGCCACATAGCGGTGCATGCTCTCCTGGGTGGGTGAATGGAGCCCCGAGGTGTATGGTTGAGGATGTACCGCTTAGATATTTTGCTGCGGCTGCGTGGCCGAACTCATGCACAGCGGTTGCGGCAAAAGTGGTTGCATATTGTTCCACAATATTAGAGACAAGGGCGGTGGGCTCTAATTGCCGCATAAAACCACGTTGTATGGTTTCAGGCGCGGTGGTATATGCCATGCATCCAGCAGCTAATGTTGCAATTAGCTCTATCAGTGACATTATGTTCCTAAAAACTTACTCAAGATTTTTTTCTTACCGTCTTTAAAAATAGCGGTAACGTAGAAATCATTGTCAGGCGCCTTTTCCACATCAGTAACGATACCCGCGCCAAATTTTTGGTGTTTAACCGTTTGGTTTTTATACCAAGGGGCATTGCTCGACCTGGTCGTTGTTGCGGTTTTTCGTGCTACTGATTGTGGTTGGGCGTAGAGCTGTTTTTTGAATGATGAGCTTGCTGGGGCACGGTGCAATGGATTGCTGGCAGGCTGTGTCGCTGTTGTTATTGGTTGGCCGTTGAGCCATTGTTCAAGAAGTGCTTTTGTTTGAAAGCGAGGCAGTCCATCAATTTCCACTGTCTGCATGAGGCCCGATTGAATCTCCTGTAAAAAGCGTGATGGTGCCTGGTCAACAAGCTGGCCAAACGTGTAGCGTGTGTGTGCGCTTGAAATAAGCAGATGGTTCTTTGCTCGTGTCATACCAACGTACATCAGGCGACGCTCTTCCTCTAAATATTCGTGTGCATTTAAGGAGCGCTGGCTCGGTAACAATCCTTCTTCCAGGCCGGCAAGAATGACCGTATCAAATTCCAAGCCTTTGGCTGCGTGTAGGGTCATCATGAGCACCCCAGGGTGTGCATCTTCATCCTCAGAAGATGATTCTTGCAGGAGGGCAACTTCATGGAGAAAGTTCTCAAGCAAGGTCCCCTCTTTTGGTGCAGATGATTGTTTCTGTTCAAAAATGCTCAGTGCTTGAATAAATTCTTGGACGTTTTCTTGCTTGGCATGTGCTTCTTCTTTTTCGTATGCATCTGTTAGGTAGCTGAAGTACGCAACGTGTTCAATTATGCTGTGAAGCAGAATGGTTGGATGATCTGCTGGATTTAATTTGCTGTAAAGTTTTAGAAAATCCTCAACAGCACGTGTCTTGGTAGGACTAAGGGTGCCGCTTGCAAGCATCATGTCGATGAGTTGCTTGAAATCAAGAAATGGTTGCTGCTGCCAGAGGCCCAAAAGATCTTCTTCAAACTTCTCCCCTAGGCCACGGCTAGGGACATTAATAATACGTAGAAGACTAATTTTATCGTATGGATTTACGATTATTTTTAAGTACGCAAGTAGGTCTTTAACCTCTTTGCGTTCATAAAATCGGATACCGCCAATAATTTTGTAGGGGATTGCTTTATGAATCAGTGCTTCTTCTAGCGTACGTGATTGGTAGTGTGTGCGGTATAAAATAGCAATCTGACTCTGCTCATCCTTACTGTTGAGGATTTGCGCTACCGTCGCAATAGCATCAGCCTCTTGGTCACCGGAGCCACACTTTAAATGTAGAATACGATTTTTAGCAGCGCGGGTTGACCAGAGCTCTTTTGGGTTACGCAAGGTGTTATTTGCAATTACGCTGTTTGCGGCTTCAAGAATTGGCTGCACGGAGCGGTAATTTTGCTCAATTTTGACGGTAGTGACGGGTGCAAAGTCGTTTTGGAATTTAAGCATGTTGGCTACCGTGGCACCCCGCCAGGAGTAAATCGATTGATCTTCATCCCCAACCGCACACATTGAATCAATGACTAGGGCATTCTCTTTAGTTGCCATGGTCAACAGGAGTTGGTGTTGTACGTCACTAGTATCTTGATACTCATCAACCAAAATGTGACGAATCTTACTTTGAAGCTGTGTTCGTAGGTTGATGTCTTTCTTAAGGCCTTCCAGTACCCGCAAAATGATGTCATCAAAATCTAAGCAGCGGGCTGATACTTTTTCAGCTTCGTACTGAATATAAATTTCCTTCATCATTGGCAGAGCGCCAACTTCGATTGCAACAGCGTTGTTAGTTGCAAGGCGGTTTTTGTATTTTGATATGGCATAGGTAATTTGTGATGCTGTGATATGTTTTGCCAGTGCGTATTGCTTCATGATTTTTTTAATGAGGCTTTGCTGGTCATCAGCGTCTAAAATACTGAACTGCTGCAAGTTAGTGAGTTGAGGGTAGTTGCGTAAAATTTGTAGGCAGTAGCCGTGGAATGTGCCAATAAATGGAAGGCCGTATTGCCCTGCTAATAATTTATGAAGTCGTTCTCGCATCTCGCCAGCAGCTTTATTGGTAAAGGTGAGTGCAATAATTTGGTGGGGCATAGCGCCTTGGTTAGCAATCAGATGGGCTATGCGGGTAGTGATTACTTGTGTTTTTCCTGAACCTGCGCCAGCAATTATAAGCAGTGATTCTTTATCGTGAAGGACTGCTGTTCGTTGTTGATCATTGAGATGACTGTTAATAAGCTTCTGTAGATCGGGAGCTGATGGATTCATAGTTAATCGATTATCTTTTTTTCTGCGATTAATTGACGATTTTTGGTTCCTAAATACCAAGCGATTATAGCCCAGACCGAGCACATGCTCATTGCAAGTACTGGGCCAAAAGCCATCAGACTAGTGGTAGATGCAAACAGTTTATTGATACTTGCGCCAATAGCAAGAAATCCACGATAACCAAACCCGTCTATCCAGCTTTTAGCTTTGAATTTTACATCAAGGCTGGTAGGGATGTAGAGCGTTTCTTTGCATGGTGAGTTGAGTGCATAGCTTAAACTTTTAAGGGTTACAATTCCAGCAAAGAGCATCCATAGTGTTGGGTAATGCCATACGTAGCAGATGACTCCTAAGACCAGCAATGGGAAGCCAACCATGCAGAAGCGCACCCCAAAATTACGCATGAAAAAGCTTGAGCCAATAAGTGCAAAAAGAAGAGCAACAAAATTAGTCGTTTGTACCAATGATCCAGTGAAGCGTGCCATTTCTTCAAGGGAAGTGAACTGCTCAGCAACCCGGTGCATCAGTTGATATTCAAGAATAGCAGTGACCATGGTGTAGAGGGCGGTTGTTGCAATAAAGGCCAAAAGATATGGGCGTGTTGCAATCAAGCGAAGGCCTTCAATAGGGCCAGTAGGACGGTGTTGAGATGGTTGAATTTTTATAATAGAGGGATTAAAAACAACCAGCAATCGTACAATAATAATGACAAAAAACATGGTGAGGCTTGCACCGAAGATGACGGCAGGAATGCTGAAAAGATGACTGTTTTTAATAAATTCAGGGCCGATAATGGATGCAATTTGCGTAACGGCAACAATTAAAGGATAGCATCGCTGGGCGCTTTCTGACTTGCTGCTGCTTGCAACAAATGACCAGAAAAGTGTCAGCATGATCATGATAAAACTTTCAATTCCTATGTAAAACATCCATCCAATAAGTGGAAAAACATTCTCAGGAGAAGCGGTGAGCCCAATCTGTGGACTGGCAAGGAGAGTGGCAAGAAGCATGAAGAAAAGCCCGTAACCACTGCAAAAAATATAAAACAGCTGGTGCTTTTCTACTCGATCAGAGAGCTCTGAGTAAAGAAGCGTGAGTGGAATCATTACTAAGAAAGATGCTATTTTAGCATTTGGCAGATGAAATTTGTCCACAAAATGCATGAACAAAATTTCTTTGAGCGGCCGCAACATTGAGTAGGTGCCGATAAAAGAAAAAGAGATGAGAGAAAGCAAGCCAAAGTGACGAATTTCGTCCTTTGTAACGTCTCCCCATAAAATGCGTGCCAGACTAAGAAAAATATTCATGATTCCAAATAGCTTACCAGTAAAATGGGGGCCGGTTGCAAAACCAGCCCCCATGGAGTTTGTGCATAATTTGCTGTAGTTATGCCGTCAGAACTACTCAATAATATCGCCAGATTCAACAAGTGACTGGTTCTTTTGACCAACCATATATGCAATCGGAATCCATGCTGCAATAACGCCCAGAGAGATCAATGATCCGTAGAGCAACAGGTCGCCAATAACAGGGAAACCACCAGTGATCAAAGAGCCAAGAGCTTTACCTGAACGACCACCTTGTGCATCGATCCAGCTTTTAGCTTTGAACTTAACGTCTTTGCTAGTTGGGACGTACATAATTTCTTTGCATGGGTTATTAAGCGCATAGCTCAAGCCCTTCAAGGCTACTTGTGCAGCGAAGAACATCCACAGGCTAGGGAACTGCCATACTGCCAAGACCAAAATAACGATCATGGAAGGGTAGGCAACAAGGCACTTGGTAAGACCAAAGCGTCTGATGAAGAACGAAGTACCAAGCAGTGCAAATACGAATGAAAGAGCGTTGGTGACTAAACCGTAGGTAGCAAGGAATTTTGCTACTTGCTCAAGGCTTCCGTAGAGTTGGAATGCTGATTTGTTCATCAAGAAGTCGAACATGGTACCAATAACTTCGTATACGGTTGAAACAACCAAGATACCCATTAGGTATGGTTTGGAAAGAAGAAGCTTAAGACCTTCAAGAAGACCGGTAGGTTTCTTTTTGGTGTCTTTTTGCTCAACAACTGTGGTCACATGATTTTTATGGAAGAAGTAAATGAGCACAGGAATGACGAAAACACCAAGGCCGCCTAGAGCAACTAAGCCTGCAGCACCAAGTGATTCTGCTTGTGTCATAACCAAAAGGCAACCAAGCATGGAGCCAAGTTGTGCACCGGTTACAACGATGGGGTAACCTTTTTTAGCTTTTTGTGCGTCGGTTACGCTTGCAACGTATGCCCAGAACAATGGGATAACGATTGAGCCAAAGCTTTCAATCAATACGTACAGCGGCCAACCGATCCAGGTACCTGCCATTGTTGGGTTGTGCAAGAAGAATGCAAGAACAACGAATGAGGTGCCGTAGATGCCGGTCATCAAATAAAGAAGCTTTGTTTTTTCAAGAAGATCTACAAGCTTGTTGTAGAAGATCAAGATAGCGATGAGTGAAACGATACTAACAATTTTTGCGAGAGGCAAAAAGTCTGGACCAACAAGGTGCATGAAGAATGCATTCTTCAGACCACGGAGCATCCAGTAAGAACCGATAACGAAGAAGAATGTCGCTGAAAGAAGTCCAAAATGTTTGAACTCAGCCGCAGAGACATCTCCCCATAGCGTTTTTTTAATTTTCGACAACATATATTCCTCCTAAAAGAATATGTAATACAGACTATTTTCTAAATACAACACGCTATTCTACCACAACGCAAAAAAAACACTAATAGCGGGTTATTCTATCAGTTTATCTTGTGCAATTGTTTTATTAAACGTTGATCCAACAACACTAGCAAGGCCTATCCATAAAGCAATTACTCCAAGAGTAAAGCCACCTGCTAGGGTGAGTGCTGAACCAATAATACCATTTACAACGGAGCCTGAGCCTTTGGCAAAACGTTTGCCAAACATATCAATCCAGGCTTTAGATTTATATTTGATTGCCCGAGAAGTTGGAATGTAGAGGGTCTCTCTGGTTGGTTGATTAAGTGCATAACCAAGTGCTCGTGCAACAAGCATAACGTAGAACGCTGTCCAAAGGGTTGGATTGAGCAGGTACCAGCCAACAAATAGCCCTATGCCAATTGGATAGCAGATAAGGGCAGAGCGAATGCCAAATTTGCGGTGAAAGAAGGATGTGCCAACCAAGGCAAAAAAGCAGGAGACGGCTTGTACTGCTAGGCTGAATTCAAATGAAAATTTATTAATGTGGCCAGGGTCTGTGTAGGTAGTGGCAACAAGAAGAGAGAGTTGATAGTCCATCACAGTCAGGGCTACTTCCTGGAAGAACACAAGTCCAAAAATACTCATGACGTAGGGGTGCTTGAGTAGAAATGTTAGCCCGCCAATGAAGCTTACAGCTTCGGATGCTTCTTTCTTTTTTTCATCAACAGTGAGTGTTTGTTGTGTTGTGTAACCCTTGAGGCTTGTTGTGCCAACAAGGCGGGTAAGTAGGGCAACGGCAACAGCGATCATAATAAACATGAGTACAGAGATAAGAGCAATGAGTGGCACCCGTTGTGCGTAAAGCGTTGTGTCGTATGCCAGGGCACTACCGATAATGGTAAACAATAAACCCCCAAGCTGGCTACCAAACATCAACAGACCGTACCCTTTTTTGGCAGATTCTGGGGTTGCAAGGTCATTAACAAATGACCAATAGAGGGCCATGCCAAGGTCTATGTAGCTTTCACAGAAAAGGTAAAATGCCCAACCGATTATGCGGTTTGGACTGACAACGGTGTTTGCTACACCAATGCTTGGATGAGCGAGAAAATACACAAACACTAATCCAAGCATGGTGTAAACGCTTATGAACAGATAGATCAAATTTTCTTTTTTAAAAATATCAACTAGTTTTGAATAAAGCAAAACTAGGGGAAAAAAGATCATGACAGAGGCCAGCTTGACATAAGGTAGTTGCAAGGGCCCAACTGTGTTGAGAAAGATACTTAATTTGAGGGTTTTAAGTGGCCAAAAAGAGCCGATCAAAAAGAAAAAACCCATAGCAAGGAGGGCATATTTTTTGAGCTCTTCGCCGTGGAGGTCGCCCCATAACGCTCTGATAATTTTATTAGCCATATATTTTTCGCACTAAGATAAAGAACAGTAATGGTTAAAAAACAAAAAACCCGGAGCTATTGACTCCGGCGTCTTGTATTACTCCTGTAACACGATCATTTACTCCAACAAGTCTATCTTGATCTACTAAAATGGTCAATTAACTTTTGTTGTTTCGCCAGAAAAATGTTTTCTAGTTGGATTTTTGCTTAGTGAAGGGCTTATCGGCTGATCATCAGTGATGAGTGTTGCCTGATTCTGCTTGACAAAAAAAGTACCCTGTCGCGAAACAAGCTCCACAGCAGGACAGTTTGGCTCTTTGTACACAATAGAACCATGTTGTTTCACCATAGAAATGAGTGGTGCGTGGTCAAACCCAACAAAAAAAGTTCCTGATGGGCTTTCAACTTCAATCCATTCTACGTGATAGGTGATGCTCGATTGGGGAGTGGTAATTGTAAAGTCTATGAGGTTCATAGGGTAATCTTATTTTTTTCGTAGGCCTCTTCCAATGTGCCTATCATATACAGCGATTGGGTTGCCAGATCATCACATTGTCCACCGATAATCTTTTCAAAATCAATGACCGTTTTTTCTCGTGGTACAAAGCGTCCGCTCATCCCGGTATGTTGTTCTGCAACAAATAATGGCTGCGTCAGAAAATTTTGAATCTTTTTGGCCCGGTGAACAATAAGTTTGTCTGCATCAGAGAGTTCATCCATGCCAAGAATAGCGATAATATCCTGTAGGTCGCGATATTTTTGCAAGCAGCGTTGTACGCTCAGTGCAACATCATGGTGCCTTTTGCCCACAATACTTGCTTTGAGACCCTTTGAAACTGATTCAAGTGGATCAACGGCAGGGTAAAGACCTGCCTGTGCGATGCTTCTAGAGAGCACCGTACTTGCATCCAGGTGCTGGAAGGTAGTTGCCGGAGCTGGGTCAGTGTAATCATCTGCTGGAACATATACAGCCTGAATGGATGTAATGGAACCATGATGAGTTGTTGTGATTCTTTCTTGAAGCATCCCCATTTCTGATGCCAACGTTGGTTGGTAGCCAACGGCAGATGGCATCCGGCCAAGCAGTGCAGAAACTTCTGATCCCGCCTGGATGTATCGGAAAATATTGTCGATGAAAAGAAGCGTGTCTTTTTTTTCTGCGTCACGAAAATATTCGGCCATGGTGAGTCCGGTGAGGCCAGCGCGGAGTCGTGCTCCCGGCATTTCGCCCATTTGCCCAAAGACCAGTGCTGTTTTTTCTAAAACACCTGAAGATTTCATTTCTAGCCAAAGCTCGTTGCCTTCGCGGGTACGTTCGCCAATCCCAACAAACACAGAGTAGCCGCCATGCTCTTTTGCAATGTTACGGATAAGCTCTTGCACAATGACGGTTTTACCGACACCAGCCCCGCCAAAGAGGCCGATCTTTGAACCTTTAACGTAGGGAGTTAGCAGGTCGAGAACTTTGATGCCTGTTTCTAGGATGTCATCGGTGGCTTTTTGTTCAACAAGGCTAGGGGCTTCCCGGTAAATAGGCCATTTGAGCTTAAAGTTGTGCTCGTTTGTACCATCAATCGTTCTTCCCAGTGCATCAAAAATATGTCCAAGAACCTCTTTCCCAACAGGAACAGAGATGGGGGCCATGGTGTCTACGACAGGTAGGCCACGTCGAATACCATCAATCGGTTCCAGTGCAATGCAGCGAACAACGCCATCACCCACGTGCTGGGCAACTTCTAAATTAATAAGATTGGCGTTGGTTTTTTTGCAGAGGTCAGCATCTGGCTGCATAACTTGGTCAATCAGCGTCTCGTCTTTTACAATAATAATTTTATGCAATATGGCAGGAATATGATCCATTGAAAATTGCACATCAACAACCGTACCACTAATGCGTAAAACGTGGCCGATGCGAAGAGTGGTTTTGGTAGTTGCTTCTTTGCTTACCTGTGTTGACATTGACTGTCCTTTGGTAAATATGAGTCTGATTGTTGCATTAACGGCATGGTGAGCCCAACGATAGGACAAATGAATTTTTTTGTAAAGCATTCGTTGTTTATCCCTACTAATTCATCAACCATTTAATCCTGGTTTGTTTTGTGCTAGGCTTACTGCAATCTTTATTTGAATTTAATGATTGTCCTGTTAGGAAATAAAGCATGATTGCAACTATACTTGCCAAAATTTTTGGCAAAAAAAATGAGCGTGAACTGCGTGCGCTACGTCCGATTGTCTCTAAAATCAATGATCTTGAAGCCCTTATTCAGCCCCTGAGTGATTCGGAGCTTGCTGGCAAAACCAATGAGTTTCGTGAACGGTTAGGTCGAGGCGAAACCCTTGACCAGCTTCTGCCTGAGGCGTTTGCGGTTGCCCGTGAGGCAGGAACGCGTGTTCTCAAGATGCGACACTTTGATGTTCAACTGATTGGTGGCATGGTGCTACATGCTGGTAAAATTGCAGAAATGGGTACCGGTGAAGGGAAAACCCTTGTGG
>JBIIJF010000085.1:0-4238 GCA_044234015.1 Candidatus Babeliales bacterium | reverse complement strand
TGGCTACCTTGCCGTTGTATTTAAATGCATTGACAGGTAAGGGTGCGCACTTAGTTACTGTGAATGATTATTTAGTTAAGCGCGACTCTGAGTGGATGGGGCAGCTATACAATTTTTTAGGTCTTAGTGTTGGCCGTATTCAAAATGGTATGTCCGATGTTGCTCGTAAAGAAGCGTATGCCGCAGACATTACCTATGGTACCAATAATGAGTTTGGTTTCGATTATCTCCGCGACAACATGAAATTTAATATGGATGATCTCATCCAGCGTGAACTCAACTACGCTATTGTGGATGAAGTGGACTCAATTCTGATTGATGAAGCGCGTACGCCATTGATCATCTCTGGTCCAAGTGACAAAAGCAGCAAGTTGTATGATGTTGCTAACCGTGCCGTGATGACCCTTAGCCAAGCAGATTACGATCTAGATGAAAAAACCCGTTCTGTTTATTTAACTGAAGCTGGTAATGATAAAATAGAATCATATTTACGCGTTGATAATCTATACACCCCCGATAACATTTTACTTCTGCACCATATCTCCCAGGCGCTACGTGCTCACGTGGTGTATCGTCGTGATGTTGATTATATGGTTCAAGATGGGGAGGTGCTGATTGTGGATGAATTTACTGGCCGTATTTTGGCTGGTAGACGCTACAGCGATGGCTTGCACCAGGCGCTTGAAGCAAAAGAAGGTGTTGATATTGAGCGTGAAAATCAAACTCTGGCATCGATTACCTTGCAAAATTTATTCCGCTTGTACAAAAAATTAGCGGGTATGACGGGAACTGCAGAGACTGAAGCATCAGAGTTTTGGAAAATCTATAAGTTGCCAGTGGTCGTGATGCCAACGAATAAACCAAAAATTCGTAAAGACGAAGCTGATATTGTCTTCCTGACAAAACATGACAAAAATGAAGCGCTAATCGAAGATATTAAAGCATGCCACATGCGTGGACAGCCTGTACTGGTTGGCACAGTGGCAATTGAATCTTCAGAGCATTTGAGCAATTTGCTTCGCCAGAAAGGCATTCCGCATAATGTTCTGAACGCAAAGCAGCATGAGCGTGAGGCAAGTGTTGTTGAAGAAGCGGGTGAAAAAGGTCGTGTGACGATTGCAACCAATATGGCTGGTCGTGGTACAGACATTAAGCTCGGTGAAGGGGTGCGGGAGCTTGGTGGTTTGCGTATTATTGGCACAGAGCGGCATGAGAGTCGTCGTATTGATAACCAGCTGCGTGGTCGTGCTGGTCGGCAAGGGGACCCTGGATCCTCTAAATTTTACATAGCCCTTGAAGATGATTTAATGCGTGTGTTCGGTGGTGAGCGTGTTATTAAAATTATGGAACGCTTTGGGATGAAACCCGGTGAGAGCATTGAAGATAAGTGGGTCTCTCGTAGTATTGAAAAGGCACAAGAGCGTGTAGAGAAGCAAAATTTTGATGTTCGTAAGCACTTGCTTGAGTACGATGATGTTCTGAATCAGCAACGTAAAGTCGTCTACCACTACCGCAGAAACATTCTAGAAGGATCAGACCAAGTGCTTGGTCTGGTGCGTGACATGGCAGCCGATGTGCTCCATAAAATATTCTCTATTCATTGCCCAGGTAGCAGCTGCTCCATTGAGGGCCGTGAACAAGTGTTGGCAGTGCTTGAGCATTTAACAGATACAAAACGATTATTCTTTGAAGAGCTCAGAATTGATTTTGCTCACGCTGCAAAGGCTGAAGAACAGTTAGCAATGAGCTTAGTTGATCTGTATGAAAAAATTCGTGGAACGCGAGAAGATGGCCTTGGCGAACAAGCTGAAAAATGGGTTCTGTTAGAGACGATTGACCGTGCGTGGCGCATCCATCTGCAAAATATTGATCACCTACGTGAAGGTATTGGGCTGCGGGGCTATGGGCAAAAAAATCCACTCATTGAGTATAAAAAAGAGTCATTCACTGAATTTGAGCGCATGATGGATCAGATCAAATGGGACATTGTGATGCATCTGTTCAGAATGAAACCAGAGCAGTACTCGGCATCCGCGCTTGCAGAAATTGAACGCAAACACCAGCGTGAACTGAAGGAGTTGCAACTCGGTGGACGATCTGAAGCAGCTGAAGCACAGCCGGTGCGCAGAGATACTCAAAAAATAGGCCGTAACGATGCGTGTTCATGTGGTTCAGGCAAAAAGTACAAACATTGCCATGGCAGCTCATTACTATGATGTCAGCAGTAACTCTATTCAGCTGGGGCGCGCAAATTGCCTACACCTTCTGCTTAATGCCTCAGGTTGTTACGAATTATCGTGTTAAATCTGGCACAGGGATGAGCGAGTTTTTGCTGATTGGGTACTTAAATTTGCTGAGCTTTGGGATGTTTTATGTATTTTTGTTAGACCTACCCATGGCCTACAAAGTCTGCGTTCCTATCCAGCTCGCCTGTGTGCTCATTATGATTGTGCAGCGCTTGTGGTACGACAGCGCGCCTTTGGCAAAGCGCTTGGCTATGTTCTATTTATCTAATCTGGCAGTAGTTATTGCTGTAATACCCTATGCTATGGCCAATCCTGCTGCAATTGGTAGTCTTGGTGGCTGGGGTAATGTTGCTTTTGGCTTTTTTAGTCAAGGGGCCCAAGTAATCACCTTGTGGCATCGTAAAAGTGTTGCTGGTTTTAATATTACTTTTGTCTACGCCTGTTTGACTGGTGGGATTATTGAACTAATTGGAGCGCTTGTTGGGGCCTTGCCGGTACAAACAAAAGTTTCTGCATTGCGTGTGATTTCTCTTTGTAGTGTCTTTTTAGTTCAGTTTAAATTGTACGCAAAGCGTCATGTTAAACCGCGCTAAGGCTGCACAGCTGATCACCGCGGCAGAGGGGCGCATCTTTAGGCAAGTGCGCTCGCTGGGGTGGTTGACCAAATCTGTTTGGCAAACCTTAGCCTTGCAGGAGTCATTTTTAGAGGCTATTGCCCTCGCTCGTAAAACAAATAAAGATATGGTGACCTGGCAAGGCTCTTTGGCAGATGTTGTTAATCCACCACCTGCTATAAAAAATTACCAGGTTGTTGCCATCGATGGCTCACAAATTTACCCAGATAATCATATGCAAGGGGTGGACTGCTTTTTGGTACACACCGGCTTTTGTGAGCTTTCGTACGCAGAACAGAGTAGTGTGCAATTTGCCGCAGAACCCTATATTTTTACCTCTGCAGAGGTAATGACGATTTACCGGCAGCCGTTTTTTTCTATTGATATGGTTGATCTTATCCGTGAAGATTATGAGCTGAAGCTCCTAGCTGACTATTCCGCACAGGGCCTTGAAGGTGCTCCTCGTCTGGGATTGTTTGATGGGAACGTCTTTTTTTGGCACCTTGAGGCAAAAACACAGCAGCTTAAAAATGTTTTTTTTAAACGGTACTGTGCACAGCTTGAGCGAATGCGTGAACAGCAGTTTGTATATGCTGGTTATTTGAGTGGGACACGGTTTAATGATCTGGTAAAACTCCTGCAGCACGGACTGTGTGAAGCAGATAATGCCTGTGGATTTTCTGGTCGGCGGCTCTACGATCTATGCTCCATGATAGAAACATTAACTGACGCAGATTTACTTGCGTATGTCCTTGAGCCTGGCCAGCGGACGACGGTGTTTGCTTGTGTAGGTAGCTTAGTTGAGGAGTACCCCGAGCAGAGCAAACCGTACTTTTTTTACTTGCATACGGGGGCAGAGGTTGTGCGAATTGAGCTGCCCGCATGGCTTGCGGTACAAAAGAAAGCTATAGATTTTATTGTGGCTTGTTGCCTTGACCAGACTGCCAAGGGCTTTGGGTATCCGGTAGCACTAGCAGAAGCTCACGCTCAAGCGGTGGTAACGGGCGCAGATCGAACTTTTTTTTATGATTGGATCCACGCCCATAGTCTTCAACAAAAACGTCAAATTGCTTTATCTCCAAAGAGTATGAAGAAAAAGCTTCTGGCTGTTTAAACGTTAAATTTAATATTCAAAACATCGCCATCAAGGACGATGTACTCTTTTCCTTCGGTGCGGAGCTTGCCCGTTGTTTTTAGGATTGCTTCCGATCCGGCAACAAACAAATCAGTGCAGCTATAGACGTCAGCGCAGATAAAACCACGCTCAAGATCTGAGTGAATTTCACCAGCAGCTTTTGGCACTACGGTGTTGCGCTTGAGTTGCCATGCATGAATCTCTTTTGGGCCACAGGTAAAAAAGGTAATGAGCCCAAGGTGT